>JANNFQ010000126.1:0-3478 GCA_031380045.1 Acidimicrobiaceae bacterium | reverse complement strand
GCAGCACGCAGGGCATGACCGAACCGACGACTGACAAGCAGCGCATTCACCCAGGTTGGCAGGGTCGCCCCGGCGGAGAGTGGATGTTCAGCCCACTCGAGAACGGCGTGCCGCAGATGGCCGGCAGCCAGGGCGTGACAGTCGGCAGCAACCGTGCCGATGTGCTGGCCGCCTACCCGGCCGCCTTCGACGCCGGCGACATGGTCTATCCCGACAACACGGCATGGCGGTTCACGATGGACGGCGACACGATCGAGTCGTTCGGCGTGATCGATTGCGGCGACTGACCGGGGTCACTTCGAGTCGTTGCGACGCGAGACTGCCCGCTTGCCGTTGACCTGGTTTGCCCATCAAGTGCCGATGATCGGAATGAAGCTGGCCCGGCCGAAGTGGTTCGACGCCACCGCGCTGTGCATCGGCTCGATGATGCCCGATCTCATGTACTCCTTCAGCGACTACGTGCACATCGACACGCATCTGATGCCGGCCGCCTTCGTGTACGGCATTCCGCTCACCGTCGCGACTTCGCTGATCATCCGGTACGTCATCGCGCCGGTCGGTCCCGCCATGCTGCCCGACCTCGGGTCGTTCCGGCTGCGCTCGTACGCCGTGCTCTCGAGACGGCGTCCGCCTGCGATCACGACGTTGCTGTGCTCGACCCTCGGCGACGGTGCGGTCGGCACGGTCGTGGCGCCCCTCCCCCAAGGACCGATCGACATTCTGGTCGGGGGTGATCGTGGGTTCTGCGTCTGGCGTGCTGTGGGGCTGGCCGGGCGAAAGGATGGAACGAATTGAGTGGCCGTTCGTCGGATCCCTTGCCGGCGTCACGCTCGGCTCGATCGCAGTTCTGTGGGTCGGTCGGCGCGAGGACCGACGAGCCGCTCCCCCACTGCTCTCAGGCGGCGAGGGCGCGTTCGCCGACCGGACTGGCCTCTGACGATAACGACGCAGATCCCGACTGATCGTTGCGGCGCATGCGCACGAAGACGATGCCCAGGATGATCAGTGACGAGATCGCTGTGGCAAGCAGCCACCCGTTCGGCACGGCCAGCAGGCCGAGCGCCGACACAGTGAGAACGGCTACCAGCACCGGCCGGACATAGCGATCGGTGCCCTTCGACGAGTAATGCGCGCCGGCCACGACTGCCGGGATGGCGCCGATCAGCACGCTGGTGATGATCGATACGTTCAGACTGCCGAACAGCATGTGTCCGACCGCAGCCGAACCGACCAGCGGAATGGCCTGCACCAGGTCGGTACCCACCATCTCCTTCGACGAGAGCTTTGGGTACAGCAGCATCAGGGCCACGATGATCAGCGAGCCCGAGCCGACCGATGTCATGCCGACGATCAAGCCGCCGATGGCGCCGATGATCATCGTTGGAACCGGGCGAACCAGTGCCGGGTCCATCATGTCGGTCACAGGGGCCGTGCGACGGCGAGCCTGCAGGGCCAGCTTGGCGACGATGGTTGATGCCGCAACGATGAGGACCCATCCGAGGATGCGCTTGATGGCGGTGGCGTTCTCGGTTCCGATGATCTCGTCCAGCAGGAAGGCGCCTGTGAACGCGCTGGGGATCGACCCGATCATCAGCCACCGCACCAACCGCCAGTTGACGGTTTTGCGCCTGACGTGGACGCTGCCACCGAAGGGCTTCAGGATCAACGAGGTGACCACGTCGGCCGACACGGCACTGGCTGGGTTGACGCCGAAGATCAGCACCAGGATCGGGGTCATCAACGCGCCCCCACCCATGCCGGTGAGGCCGATGATGAAACCGACGATGATGCCGGCAACGGTCATGTACAGGTCGATGTTCATTCGGCTCGAAGGTACACGGAGAAGGCCGAATTCTGAATGGGCCGATCGGCCCCTTCATGTACTCGTCACTCTGTCACACCCGCGTGCGAGGGTGGGGGTATGGCAACGGGGGTGGCGTTCGAGTCGGTGTGGGACAGGGTGGTCCGCGAGTTGGATGGTCCTGGTCTTGTTGATCGGTTGCAGGTGTTGGATCGTGAGCGTTGCCATGTCGAGGCCGAGTTGGCGGAGTTGTTGGGTGAGGTTGATCGGCGTGAGGTGTTCAGGGATGATCAGCACACCAGCGTGAAGGGTTGGGCGAGGGCGTTGTGCCGCTGGTCTGACAGTGAGGCCAGGTCGCGGGCGCGTCTGGCCCGGTTGTTCGATGTGTTGCCCCAAGTCGCCGAAGCTCTGGCGACCGGGGTGCTTGGTGTCAGTCAGGCGTTCGAGTTGGGGCGGGTGTTCGCGAACCCGCGGGTTCGTGACCAGCTGGCCGATGTGATCGACATTTTCTTGACGCATGCGGAGAATTTGTCGTTCGAGGGGTTTCAGCAGGTGGTCCGGCAGTGGGAACAGATTGCTGATGCTGATGGGTCGCATCGTGATCATCAGATCAGTCACCGCCGGCGGAAGGCATCGATGTTCGTGTTCGGGACATCGGTCATCGTTCAGGCGTGTGGCGGTGCGGTGGATGGTGCGCAGATGATCGAGATCTTCGAGCGGTATCAACACGCCGAGTATTTGGCCGACTGGGCCGCGGCCCGGGCGGTGCATGGTGATGATGCGACCGCAGCCCAGTTACCGCGTGATGCCGGTCAACGCGCCTGGGATGCGCTGATGCGCATCTTCATCGATGCCGCAACGTCGCCGCCCGGATCGATGAGACCGGAGCCGGTGTTGAACATCGTCGCCGATCAACACACCTTTACTGAAGCGCTACAAGACTTCGCCCGGCTCCTCGCCAATCTCGATGGTGTTGATGGTGACGGCACCATCGCCGAGTTCCTCCGCAACCACCACCACCCCGACACCGAAGCAGAAGCCGCAGCCGCAGCCGACGAAGCGAACGAAGCGAACGAAGCGAACGAAGCGAACGAAGCGACCGAAGTCGACCACAACGAAGCGGCCGAGACCGACCACGATGTTGAGACCGGCGACGCGGCGGACGAGATCGAGGTCGAGATCCTCGACGACATCATCAACGGCCGACCCGGACACGACACGGCCAGAGCCGACGGCGAGCACGAGCACGCCGACGAGCACGAACGCGAGCACGACGAAGACAGCGACAGCGACGGCGACGGCGACGGCGACGACAACGACGAGGTCGATGTCGATGTCGATGGTGACAGGCGTCGTGACAGTTGGTTCGAGGAGTTCAACCGGGCCGGCCGGTTCGGAGCAAACGACCCTCCATCGCCGGCTTCGGGGCCGACGCCGGGCCCGGCCCCACCACCCTCGGCCAGGGGGATCGGGGGTCGGTCACCGGACCCGCGATGGTGGCGATGCGCGACCGTCGGCGGGATACCACTCCCCAAGTCGGTGCTCATCGAAGCGTTGCTCGCCGGACAAGTCCGCCGCGTGATCATCGACGGTGCCGGCGTCGCAGTCGACGTCGGACGAAAACGCCGGTTCTTCACCGGACCGATGCGCGACGCATTGATGCTGCTCACCGAATAC
>JANNFQ010000118.1:0-4739 GCA_031380045.1 Acidimicrobiaceae bacterium | reverse complement strand
GGTTGCCATCGTCGATAGCCTGCGCCAGGCGTCGCTCTTCGTCGCCGCTGAGCAGTTCGACCCGCCCGATCTCTTTCAGGTACATGCGCACCGGATCGGAGGTGGATCCATCGCCGCTGGGCTGCATGCGAGCGGTGCGTCGGCGACGCCGGCGCGCCAGCAAGCCCTCGGCGTCGGCCGTGACTGCCTCGTCGCCCGGATCGGGCAACACGGCCGGGGCCAAGGCGATGCCCTCACCCGGCGTGTCGTCGCCGATCTCGTCGACCGAATCATCGACGGTCTCGTCGATGGTGATTCGCTGGGCGGCGATCTGGATCTGCACGGCAGCCAACACATCGCCGTTCAACTCGACGTGGCGTAACACGTGGGCGATCTCGTCGGCGTGCAGCACACCACGAGTACGACCGCGCGCAAGGAGCACTTCCCACTCGGTCGAATCGACCCCCACGAACGGGGATGCTCGGTTCGACGGTACGTTCACTCCCCCGTCAGTCACTCTCGCTCCTCACCGCGCCGTTCGAGCCACCCTAGCAATACGCCTGCCGCTTCTTGGGCTGTTGTTGGCTCGTCGAGTTGCTCCAAGGACCGTCGCGCCTCGCTTTGAGCCAGCATGAACTCGGCATCGATCACATCGGGCTGCCTGCCGAGCTCGCGGCGCACGGCCGCGGCGATCAGGTTGCACGCCTCGACGAACGGTTCGGCATCGAAGTCGGCAACTGCGGCACGTTCGAGCAGTTCGCGAGCCTCGGGATCGGCGGCTTCAAGTGCCGCCGACAACACGCCGTCGGTCGCGGCGAGGGCCAAGAACGCGCGCCGGGCGACGTCGTCGGAGAACAGCGACTCGATCAGCCAGGCAGCTACATCGTTCCAGCGCTGCAGCAACATCGCGACGGCAATGAACTCGGCGTTGTCGGCCAGACCGACGCGGCGTCGTTGGGGCACAGCGAACTCGCGCGGCGTGCCACCGCGCTGGGCGACGGCCACCATGTCGGGCACCGACAGGCCCACCCGCAGTGCTACTTCGCCGGCGTACAACTTGCGCACGTCCAGGCTGGGATGTTCGTTCACCACAGCCATTGCGTCTTTCGCGGCCCGTGCCTTGTCTTCGGGCGTGCGCAACGACCGGGTGCTCCACACTCGTTGCAGCCGGAAACCCAGGAACGGCAACGCATGATCGACGGCGTCGCGCAGCGCTGCCGGATCTGACAGGCTGAGGTCGCCGGGATCCTTGCCGTCGGGGAAGCGGGCCACGCTGACCTGCACCTGGTACTTCTCTTCCCATTCGTAAAATCGTTCGGCGGCGCCCTGGCCGGCCTTGTCGGCGTCGAACGCCAGCACCACCTTGCTGGCAAAGCGTTTCATCATCCGCACGTGCTCTTCGGTCAGTGCGGTGCCGCAGGTGGCGACTGCACGGGGCAGCCCGGCGCGGTGGAACCCGATGACATCGGTGTAGCCCTCGCACACGATGACCTGGTCGGCACTGACGATGTCGGCCTTGGCCCAGTTCAACCCGTACAGCGTCTTCGACTTCGCGTAGATGTGCGTCTCGGACGAGTTCTTGTACTTCGCAGGATCTTGTGACCCTGGCAGGATGCGGCCGCCGAAAGCGACCGGGTCGCCGTTCTCGGTGTAGATCGGAAACATCACCCGGCCACGGAACGAGTCCTGCAGACGATTGGCCTTGTTGGTGAAGGCCAGCCCTGTGTCGCGCAGCAGATCGCCGCCAACACCCAGGCTGTGGCTCATCGCATCCCAGTCGTCGGGCGCCCAGCCCAGCTTGAAGCTGCGGGCCACGTCGCCTGCCAGACCGCGACGGCGCAGGTAGTCGCGCGCCTGGCGCGCATCGGGTGAGGTGAGCAAGCGCTGGTGATACCAATCGACCGCCGTGCGCATGGCCTCGACCAGCTGCTTGCGCCGCTGCCGGTCGCGACTCTCGCCGCCCGTCGTGTAGTTCAGCTGGATTCCGGCCTTGGCGGCCAACTGCTCGACTGCCGTGACGAAGTCGACGTGTTCGATCTCTTGGATGAAGGTGAACACGTCGCCGGCCACGCCGCATCCGAAGCATCGATACCGGCCCGTCTGCTCGCGCACGTTGAACGACGGTGTGCGTTCGCCGTGGAACGGGCACAGGCCGACCCAGTTGTTGCCGACCTTGCGCAGCGCGACGTACTGCTGGATGACGTCGGCGATGGAGACCGTAGAGCGCAGGCGCTCGAGATCTTCGTCGACGATCGCCATGAAGCCGAGATTACCCGGCTGCGGACCAACCCGGCCGGGGCATCAACGCTCGTGGAACGGCGGCGGCGTCTCGTCGTGGGCCATGTCGGCGAACTCTTCGCGACGTGATCGTTGCAACGAGAACAGCACCGAGGCGACCAGCACCAACGCGATCACCAGCAACGAGACGAACGTATCGATGTGGTACCAGCGACTGATGATCATCTTGATGCCCACGAAAGCAAGGATGATCGCCAGCCCCTGCTGCAGTGCACTGAAGCGCGCATGCATGTCGGCCAGCAGGAAGTACAGCGACCGTAAACCCATGATCGCAAAGGCATTCGACGTGAACACGATGAACTGCTCTTTGCTGACGGCCAGCACGGCCGGCACCGAGTCGACGGCGAACAACACATCGGTGCCCTCGACCAACAACAGCACGATGAACAACGGCGTCGCCACGCGCTTGGCGTTCACTGCGGTGAACAGCTTCTGGCCATCGAACGACGACGATGTGGGCACGACGCGGTTGATGTACCGGTAGAACCTGCCTTCGGTGGGGTCTGACTCGTCGCCACCTTTCAAGAGCTTCGCCGACGTGTACAGCAGGAAGCCGCCGAAGATGAACAGGGTCACCTCGAACCGCTCGACCAGCGCAACCCCGGCGAAGATGAATCCGGCGCGCAGCACGAGTGCACCGAACACTCCCCAGAACAGCACGCGGTGTTGATACTGGGAAGGCACCCTGAAGTGCGCCAGGATCAACGCCCACACGAAGACGTTGTCGATCGACAGGCTGTATTCGATGAGCCAACCGGCGAACCACTCGCCGCCGGCACCCGACCCGTAGCCGACCAGGACGATCAGTCCGAAGAGAACGCCGACCAGCGCCCACGACACCGTCTCGATGGCCGCCCGACGCGCCGATGGCGCGTGCGGCACGCGATGCAGCACGAGGATGTCGAAGAGCAGCAACGCCAGGATGGCCGCGATCGTCGCCAACCAGACCCAGGCCGGAACGTCGATATCAACGAACTTGTCGCTGTTTGCAGCGAACACTGCTGCCATCAGTCGCGTCCCAGCAACCCGCCCAGACCACCCGAGGCACCCGAATTGCCGGTACCGATGAAGCTCTGGATCCATCCCAGGAACTCACTGGGATTGCGGGTCTGGGTCCACACACGGCCGGGCCCCGAGAAGTCGAAGACCAGGCCTTCCCCGCTCTTGAAGCTCTGCACCATTCCGCCACCGCTGGCGCGGCGAATGACCATCTGCACCGTGTCTTCGTAAGCAACCATGTGGCCGGTGTCGATGGTGATGCCCTGACCGGCTTCGAGGTTCCACACTTCCAGCGCTCCATAGCAGGCGAACACAACCTTGCCTTGCCCTTCGGCGCGGATGATGAAACCACCTTCGCCACCGAACATGTTCTTGAAGCCACCCCACTTGGCATCGATCGAGACATTGGCCTCGTTGGCCAACCACGAGCCCTTCTGCACGAACAGGGCCCGACCCGGCGTGACCTCGTACATGGAGATGTCGCCGGGTAGGCGCGCGGCGACATCGACAAAGCCGCCCTGGGTCGGTGCCGTGTAGGTGCTGACGAAGAAGCTTTCGCCACCCAGCGCTGCTCGCTTGAGCGACTTCATGATGCCGCCCTCGGCCTTCGAGGCCAGGGTGACACCACCCGACATGGCCATCATCGCGCCCGACTCGACGCGAACCGGCTCGTTGGGGGAAAGGGTCAATCGGGCCACGCCATACGCGGGGCCTTGACGCATCTGGACATCCATGGTGATCTCCTGTGAGGTCGTCGCCGGGCGACGGCCCGGCGGGGGGCTTACTTGGTCTCTGTCTGCGCGCTGCCGGTACGGGCCGAGATGACAGCCTGAGCGGCCGCCAGACGGGCAATGGGCACGCGGAACGGGCTGCAACTGACGTAGTCGAGGCCGGCGTCGTAGAACAACCCGATGCTCTCGGGGTCGCCACCGTGCTCGCCGCAGACGCCGATCTTCAGACCCGGCTTGGTCTGCCGACCGCGATCGGTACCCATGCGAACCAGTTCGCCGACACCGCTCTGGTCGATCGTCTCGAACGGGTTGCGCTTCAGCAGCCCCTGCTCGAGGTATGCCGGCATCATGCGACTCTCGACGTCGTCGCGACTGAACCCGAACGTCATCTGCGTCAAGTCGTTGGTACCGAAGCTGAAGAAGTCGGCCTCTCGGCGATCTCGTCGGCACGGATGGCAGCACGAGGCGTCTCGATCATGGTGCCGATGGTGACCTTTGGCTTCTTCTTCATGCCCTTCACCGCCAGATCGATCTCGGTCTGCACCCAACCACGGGCCAGTGCCAGTTCTTCGCGGGTGACCGTCAGCGGGATCATGATCTCGACGACGGGGTTCTTGCCCTTGGCCCGCAACGTGGCCGCCGCGGCCATGAGCGCCTTCACCTGCATGGCGTACAGGCCTGGCTTGACCACGCCCAAACGAACCCCTCGGGTACCGATCATCGGGTTGTGCT
>JANNFQ010000075.1:0-3432 GCA_031380045.1 Acidimicrobiaceae bacterium | reverse complement strand
TTGAATGTACGCCTTGCCTATCACACATTCAAGTACTAGTTTGAACGTCAATATGAATCGGGGATTTCGACGTGGGTGACCGAGCAGCCAAGGACGCACTGTTCGATGCCTTCGCCGAAGTGGCCAAGGCGATGGCCAGCGGGCGACGCGCCGAGATCGTCGATGTGCTCGCCCAGGGCGAGCGATCCGTCGAGCAACTGGCCGATCAGCTCGATCAGAGCGTTGCCAACACGTCACACCACCTGCGAGCGATGGCCCAAGTGGGGCTGTTGCGTACCCGTCGCGACGGCAAACGGATCTTCTACATGCTGGCGAGTGATCGCGTCGCCGACGTGTGGGCGGCGATGCGCGACATCGCGATCGAACATGTCTCGGGCATCAACGAGCTCGCCGATGCGTACGTCGGTGATCGCGCCGGCTTGGAACCCGTGACGCGGCGCGAGCTGAAGGCCCGGCTCGAAGCCGGCGACATCGTTGTGTTGGACGTGCGCCCACCGGCCGAGTTCCGGGCCGGGCACATTCCCGGCGCCAGGTCGGTTCCCGTTCACGAGCTGCGTCGACTTCGGTCGCTGTCGAAGAACAGCGAGATCGTCGCCTACTGCCGCGGCCCGTACTGCGCGTATGCCGACGAAGCCGTCCGTCAACTCCGTCGGCGCGGCTTCACCGCCCACCGTCTGGAAGACGGCTTCCCCGAGTGGAAACGAGCGGGCCTGCCGATCGCCGCCGGAACAGGAGGATGACCATGTCGAACGAAACGCTGGTCGATGTCGACACCCTGCGCGCACAGGTGCGAGACAAGTACCGCGACGTCGCCACCGACCCCCATGGCGCTGACCACTTCCACACCGGTCGCAGTCTCGCCGCCCGTCTCGGGTACGACCAGACTGTTGTCGACGCGCTGCCCGATCGCGCCGTCGAGTCCTTCGCCGGTGTCGGCAACCCCTTCTCACTCCGGCGCCTCGAACCCGGAGCGCGCGTCGTCGACGTTGGCTCGGGCGCGGGGTTCGATTCGTTCATCGCTGCCCACCAGGTCGGTGCCACCGGTCGCGTCATCGGGGTCGACATGACCCCCGAGATGCTCGGCAAGTCTCGAACCACCGCCGAACAGCTGGAACTCCCGCATGTCGAGTTCCGCGAGGGGCTGGCCGAGACGATGCCCGTCGAAAGCGGGTGGGCCGATGTCGTCATCTCGAACGGCGTGATCAACCTGTGCGCCGACAAGCAAGCCGTGTTCGCAGAGATCTTCCGGGTGCTCCGCCCGGGCGGTGTCCTGCAGTTCGCAGACATCGCCAACGGCCGTCTCGTTCCCATCGAGGCGATGCGCGACGTGGATCTGTGGACCGGTTGAATAGCCGGCGGGCTGCCCCGTGCGGGCTGGCAACAGATGCTCGAGGATTCAGGGTTCGCCCAGGTGGTCATCGGGCCTGCGGTCGACACCTTCGGCGGCGCAACCGGCGAACCACAGGCACGCTCGTTCCAGGTCTACGGCTACGCCTTCATCGCCCACCGCACGTGACCGCCTGCGGTCCATCGCGACGATCAGCCGTCCGCCGCCAGCAAGTTGGCGAGCCGGTGGCGATACAGGGTTCATCCAGCGTCGTCATCGACACCGTCGCGAACAGCTTCCCAACCAGGTCCATGCCGTTCGATGTTGCGGTGCTCGAGTTCCACCCAGGTTCGCTGTGGGGTTTCGGCGACGAACCGGAACCGGACGCCGACCGAACCTGTGCTCCGTGCACTGGCGAGCGGGTCCTCAGTTAGTGTCTAGGAATCTGACGCCGTGCGATGTGCGCCGAGTTCGAAGGGGGAGTCGCGGATGATCGACGTTCACGCGCACGTGGTGCTGGAACTGGTCTTGGGCGCTGCGGGGGAGCATGGTCCCGAGTTGTTTGAGGAAGACGGTCAGCAGCGCTTCCGTGTCGGCGGCTACACCCTCTGTGGGGTGCGCTATCGGGGCTCGCTGTACATGGATCCCCTGGTCAGGCTTGCCGCCATGGATGCCGCCGGGATCGACCTGCAGGTGCTCTCACCCAATCCGTTGACCTACTTCCATCAGATCCCGGCCGAGCACGCCATCGCGTTCTGCCATGTCCACAACCAGGCGATGGCCGAGTTGGTGGCGATCGCCCCCGACCGCTTCGTCGGGTTGGCCACGCTGCCGATGCAGGACCTCGACGCTGCGGTCGACGAGCTGACCTTTGCTGTGCGCGAGCTGGGGTTGAACGGGGGCTACTTCGGGACCGACTTCGGGGTCGACCTCGACGACGCGAGGCTGGATCAGTTGTACTCCCGGGCCATCGAGTTGGACGTTCCGCTGTTCATCCATCCGGCGCCGTCGGGGATCGATGGACCGTTGCTGGATCGCCGGTTGCGACGCTTCGACCTCGACCTGCAACTCGAGTTCGCCTACGAGGAGACGATCACTGTGGCGATGCTCGTGTACGGCGGGGTCCTGCACCGCCATCCCGAGCTCGATGTGTGCGTCAGCCACGGTGGCGGTGCGACGTCGGCGCTCTATCCGAAGTTGCGCCACGCTGCCATGACCCGAGCTTGGTCGCCCGAGTGGTTGCGTGCCGAGGGGGCGTTCGATCGCTTGCTGCGTCGCCTGTGGTTCGACGTGCATGTCGGCGATGACGCTGCGGTCGGGTTGCTGGTCGAACGCGTCGGCACCGACCACCTGGTGTACGGCACGAACTTTGGTGGATGGGACTCGGCCATCCACCACACGCCCGACGCCCAGCTAGTGGGTGTGCTCGATGACAATGCCCGTCGCCTGCTGCGGCTGCCGACGGGCGCGTGACGCGGCCGGCCCGGCAAGTCGGCGGCCCTGAGTCAGACGCGGCGGCTGGTGCGACTGCGCGACGACGTGGCAGTTCCGTTGCCGGTGGCCTTGCCGGAACGTTGATGAGCGATGGCCAGACCCGGCGCGCCCTGATCCGAGCGGAGGCGGGCCAGGTCGGGGTCGGTGCTCCAGAACTTCTGCACCTGTTCCTCGCCGACGCGCTCGATAACGAGCTGCATGGCGATGTCATGACGGACGTACTCGACGGCCACCAGGATGACGGCCGGGTCCTCGGTGTACACGCCCCAACCGTCGTCGCCGATGAACCCGCCGATGACGGCCTGCTCGCGATCGGCGGCGACCACCAGCAGCTTGCAGCCGACGTTCTGGAGCACGATTTCGGGTGCCGAGAAACGGTGACTGTAGGTGTGGCCGACGGGGTCGTCGTCGACGCCGTAGGTGATGACCGAGATGTCGACACCACGCTGGTCGGCGGCGCGGATCTGCGGCTTCAGTGCGGCCAGCTGATCGGGCCAGGCCGAGACGAACAAGTCGTTGTGCGCGGCGGCGACCAGATCGATGGACCGATCGATGAGCGCTGGACGGCCGACGAGGTTGTGGATGAGGTGCGCCTCCATCGGTGTGGACAG
>JANNFQ010000074.1:0-1806 GCA_031380045.1 Acidimicrobiaceae bacterium | reverse complement strand
GGGCCGATGCCCATCTGCGCGGCGATGTCGTCGAGCGGCGCAAACATGGCAGCGCGGGCGATGTCGAGGTCGGACGGGAATGACACGGAGGGCCCCCAGAGCAAGAGTCGGTAGAACGAGTCGCCAGCACAGGTGATGGCAAAATTCGTTCGCCCTACAGTAGCGCACCGATTCCGCACAGTGGAACGCATCCACCATGCGGAACAGGGGCGACGCGTTGCGCGACCACTGGGCGGACAGTCACAGCGCGCACAACAGCCGTCGCCCGGAAATGTTGCCCGGAAATGTCGCATGGTTGACCGGTCGCCCGGGTGCCGGTACGTTGTGCGCGAAGACGCCGGGGCCTCGTAGCATCTCGGCGCACATCAATGGGGGAGCAATCTTGAATCACTCACTTCGTCAACTTCGCCGCAAGGTCGGTCCGCTCGAGAACGAGCTCATCGATGCCTTCGAGGCGGGCGCGGTCTCACGACGGACGTTCCTCGTGCGCGGCTCTGTGCTGGGGCTGGGCGTGGGCGCGCTGGGCATGATCATCAGCGCCTGCGGTGGGTCAGACGACGCCACGGGTACATCCGGCGGCACCAACGCCCCGACCGGCTCTGGCACCGACACCAGCTCTGGTGCCGACACCACCGCCGCTGCTGCGGCAGGTGGCATCAAGCAGGGCGGAACGATGCGGCTGGCGTCGCAGCGCCCGGGCAGCCCACTGGATCCGATCGCCATGGACAACATTGGCAGCTACACACCCGTCGTGATGTCGATGGAGTACCTGTGCGGCAAGGGCGAAGGCGCCGCGCTGGCACCGATGCTGGCCGAGTCGTGGAGCCCGAATGACGACGGCAGCGTGTGGACCTTCAAGATCCGCCAAGGCGTGAAGTGGCACGGCGGCACCGACTTCACCGCAGCCGACGTGGTCGGTGCGCTGGACCGGCTTGCGCCCACCAACCTGGCTGCGTACATCGATCCGGGCTCGGCCGTCGCAACCGACGCCTCAACGGTCACCGTCACGCTGAAGAATCCCGATGGTCAGTTCCCGTACCAGGTCTCGCCATACAACCCGCAGGCCGTCATCACGCCTCCCGACTACGAGATCGGCACGTTGTTCGATCAGAAGCCCAACGGCACCAGCGCGTTCAAGCTCGAGAGCTACGACGTCGCCACGGGCGCCAAGTACGTGCGGTTCGACGAGTGGTGGGGCGGCAAGGCGTACCTCGACGGTGTCGAGATCATCTTCTCCGACGACAACGCCACCCAGATCAACGGTCTGCTCGGCGGCCAGGTCGACGCCGTCATCCAGTTCGCAGTCAGCGACGCCGATGCGTTGTTCTCGTCCGATGCCGTGACGATCGATTCGATCCAGGGCGCTGGCCATCGCCAGATCTGGTTCAACGTCCGCGAGGGCACCTTCAGCGGCGAGAAGGGCGCCAAGATCCGCGAGGCAGTCGCCCTCGGCGTCGACCGTCAGGCCCTGATCGAGACGGTCCTGCAGGGTCGCGGCGACTTGGGCAACGATCACCCCATCGCCCCGGTGTACGAGTACTGGGATTCGGCCCAGCCACAGCGCGAGCGCGACGTCGAGAAGGCCAAGGCGTTGCTGGAAGAAGCCGGTGCCGCCGGCATCTCGCTCACGATGCACGCTCCTGACCTTCAGGAGATCGCGCTGCTTGCCGAGGTGGTCCAGTCGCAACTGAAGGACATCGGCATGGACATCACCCTGAACGTCGAGAGCACCTCGACCTTCTACCTGCGGTGGTGCAAGGTGTACGACTCGAAGACCGAGCCCGCCGGTTGCGACGGTGGCGAAGA
>JANNFQ010000691.1:0-6810 GCA_031380045.1 Acidimicrobiaceae bacterium | reverse complement strand
GCGGCGCCGGGCGGCCCGCATTGCTGGGCGCATTGCACACCATGCGCGCTCGCGGCGACGAACTCGCCGCCGTGCAGTGGGTGGGGCCGCTGCGGCCCTACGTCCAGCTGGGCGGCCACATCAGCCAGCTCTACCTGGTGTACCGAAAGGCGTTGTCATGACGCGGCCCGCCGTGTACCCCTGCCCGCGACGCTTGCAGCTGTTGGGCGGGTCCAGCGTCGTCCGCCATCTCGACGTGCAGCGCGATCGATCGCTGGCCGCACAGGGCTATCAGTTGGTCATCGATGCCGACGGCGCCCGGCTGCTGGCCGCCGACGATGCCGGCGAACGCTATGGCCGATCGACCTTCCAGCAGTGGTGCGATGCCCATGCCACCGAGGCGTCGATCCCCCACGTGGCCATCGACGACCATCCCGACCTGGCCGTGCGCGGGGTGATGCTGGATGTCAGCCGCGACAAGGTGCCCACCATGGCCACTCTGCTTCGGCTCGTCGAACAACTGGCGCAGTGGCGGTACAACCAGTTGCAGCTGTACATCGAGCACACGTTCGCGTTCGAGGGCTTCGACGACGTGTGGTGGTACGCCGACGCGTTCACCCCCGACGAGATCCGCCAGATCGACCGAGCGTGCCAGCAAGCCGGCATCGAATTGGTGCCCAACCAGAACTGCCTGGGCCACATGGAGCGGTGGCTGCGGGTGCCACGACTGCGCCCGCTGGCGGCCAGCCCCGACGGGTTCGATCTGTGGGGCATGCATCGCGGCCCGACCACGCTGGACCCGGCGAATCCGGCGGCGTTCGAGTTCGTACGAACACTGCTGCGCGAGGTGCTGCCGTGCTACAGCAGCCGGCAGATCAACGTGGGCCTGGACGAGCCGTGGGAGTTCGGCGACGGTCGACGCGACGAGTACGTGCACTGGGTGCGACGGCTGCGCGACCTGCCCGAGTTGGACGGCTACGACATCCAGGTGTGGGGCGACGTACTGACAGCCGACCCCGGCTTGGTGGCATCGCTGCCCGACGGCGTGACCGTGAACGAGTGGGGATACGAGGCCGGCCACGATTTCACCGGGCGAGGCCTCGCGTGTCAGCAGGCCGAGCGGCCGTGGATGGCCTGCGCCGGCACCTCCAGCTGGCAGACGCTGCTGGGCCGCACCACCAACATGCGCGGCAACATTCGCGCAGCCACCGAGGCGGCTCGGGGGTTGGACGCGCGCGGTCTGCTGGTGACCGACTGGGGCGACTTCGGACACCTGCAGTGCGACGCGGTTCGTCAACCGGCGCTGGCGCTGGCCGCGGGCATGTCGTGGTGTGCCGCCACCAACGAAGCAGTCGATCTCGACACGGTCGCCGACCCCGCCGCCATCGCCTTGGGTGATGTGTACCTGGCCGCTGACGCGCAGATCCCGAACTGCTCGCGCCTCGTCCGACACCTCTACTTCCCCCAGATCGCAGTGCGTCGGCTGTCGCACGACGAGTGCGACCGGGCCGAGGCCGGTCTCGACGCCGGCGTCGCCGTGTTGCGCGACCGCGTCGATCTCGATGCCGACGGCCTTCGATGCGGAGCCGACCTGACGCGACTGGCCATCGCCGACGCCCGCTGTCGCCTGGCGGCTGACGGCACCATCGAGTCGGTGCCATCCGCAGCGCGGCATCTACTGGCCGACCAGCTTCGGCCGCTCATCGACCGGCACCGCGAGCTGTGGTTGCGCAGCAACCGTGCCGGAGGGCTGGACGACTCGGTTCGATGGCTGACCAACGTTCACAATGGATACGTCAGCGGTGTCACCGACCCCACATGGCCCTACCCCACCGTTGATCTGACCACTGCGACGGCACACCCGTGACGAACCGACGATTTCGCCCGTCGTGATGTCGACGAAAAACGACGAAGGCCCGGGGCTGACCCCGGGCCTTCGAGACGCACTGCTCGACGAGCAGCAGTCAGATCACTTGACTTCGACGCTGGCCCCGGCCTCGGCCAACTTGGCCCGGGCTGCCTCGGCAGCTTCCTTGTTGGCCTTCTCGAGCACTGCCTTGGGCGCGCTGTCGACCAAGTCCTTGGCTTCCTTCAGGCCCAGGCTGGTCAGCTCGCGCACGACCTTGATGACCTGGATCTTCTGGGCGCCGGCATCGGTCAGGACGACATCGAACTCGTCCTTCTCTTCCTCGGCCGGGGCAGCAGCGGCTGCGCCGCCACCGGCGGCGGCAACTGCCACCGGAGCGGCAGCAGTGACGCCGAACTTCTCTTCGAATGCGGACAGGAGCTCGCTGAGCTCGATGACCGTCAGGTTGGAAATGGCGTCGAGGATCTCGTCCTTGGTGATTGCCATGATGGGTGTCTCCTTGCGAATGTCAGATGTTGAAATCAGAAATGTGAATGGATGAGTTGATGTTGGCGGCCCGGGTGAATCCGAGGATTCACGCGGCTTCCTTCTGTTCGATCAGTGCCTTCAGGCCGTAGGCGAAGTTGCGCGGGATCGCCTGCAACAGTCCAGCGGTCTTGACCAGTGGAGCCTGCAATGCGCCGGCGAACTTGGCCAGCAACACGTCGCGGCTGGGCAGATCTGCCAACGCTTCGACGTCCTTGGCCGAGATGACTCGGCCACCCATGATGCCGCCCTTCAGGACGAGCAGTGGGTTGGTGCGGGCTGCGTCACGCAGTGCTTTGGCAACGGCTGCGGCATCGCCTTGCACGAAGGTGATGCCACTTGGCCCGGCCAGCAGGCTGGCCAGGTCGCTGACGCCAGCGTTCTGTGCGGCGAAACGAGCCAATGTGTTCTTGTACACCTTGTACTCGCCACCGGCCGGCCGCAACTGACGGCGAAGTGCTGCCAGTTGACCGACGCTCATGCCACGGTATTCGGTGATGATCACCGCGTCCGATGCGTTCAGCTTGGCCGTGATCTCTTCGACGACGGCAACTTTTTCCTGTCTCGGATTGTCCATGTGTTCTTGTACACCTCCTCTCGCTTCGACTCGGGGTGCTCGCATTGCAGCGAACACCGCGAGGAGCAAGAGGTCAGCGAACGACCCGGTGCGACTCGGAGCATTCACCTCGACTGGTGGGGCGAACCCATTGTCCCGGAGTTTCGTGATGTCCACGAAGGTGAGGGAGCCAGCTGTCTACGGCGAGAACCGAATTGGTTGTCCGAGCACGATATCCGCGCGCTCGGCGAACCGCTACGAGCCGTGGCGAGAGCTGGGGGACTGGCACAATCGATCACGTTGCACGGCGGGGGCCGTCGTCAAGAGGGGGAGCCACTCGTGAGAGAGCCAATGTTGCACCGGGCATCGAACTACGACGATCTGTGGAAGCAGATCGATCAACGCACCCTGGACATCCCGACCAAGTTCAACCTGGGTGTCGCCTGCGTCGACGACCACGATCCCGACAGTCGCGCGATCACGATCGTGGCCAAGGACCGCACGTCGCGCGACTACACGTTCGGCGATGTGCGCGACCGCGCCAACCGCCTGGCCAACGGGTTGCTCGGCCTGGGCATCGGTGCCGGCGACGTGGTGGCGGTGGTGAACCCGCAGTCGCTCGAGACCGGTGTCGCGTACATGAGCTTGTTCCGGATGGGCGCGATCGCGCTGCCACTGTCGTCGTTGTTCGGCCCCGACGCGCTGCGATACCGGCTGGGCAATGCCAACGCGAAGGCAGTCATCACTTCGGCCGCGAATGCGCCGAAAGTGCGCGAGGCGTTGGCCGACGGTCCGGTGCCGATGTTGATCATCGACGGCGACCCCGGTCAGGGCGAACGCTCGTTCGATGAAGTGATCGCGGCAGCGTCCGATGTCTTCCAGCCGGTCGAGACCGCCGCGGAAGACCCTGCGTTCCTGATCTACACGTCGGGCACCACCGGCGACCCGAAGGGGGTGCTGCACGCCCACCGGATCGTGTTCGGACAGATGCCCGCCTTCGAGGCCATCTACGACTTCTTCCCCCAACCCGACGACGTCTTCTGGTCGCCGGCCGACTGGGCCTGGATCGCAGGGATCATGGACATCTTGATCCCTGCCTGGTTCTACGGCCTCCCCGTGGTCGTCGACATGGACGGTGCGTTCAACGCCGAGCGTGCAGTGTGGTTGATGCGCGAACACCACATCTCGCTGACCCTCATCCCACCGACCGCGCTGCGAGTGATCCGCGCCGCCGACCTGCCCGGCGGCGACTTCGCCTTCCGGGCGATGGCATCGGGCGGCGAGGTCCTGGGCGCCGACCTCACCGGATGGGCCAGCGAGTTCTTCGGCTGCCCGGTGAACGAGGCATACGGACAGACCGAGTTCAACGGGCTGAGCGGCGGCAGCCAAAGCGTGTACCCGGCCAAGCCGGGTTCGATCGGCCGTCCACTGCCCGGAACGATCGTGGCCGTGCTGGACGACGAAGGCACCCCGGTCATCGACACGAGCGGAGAGATCGCCGTGCATCGCGACCACGCATTGGCAATGCTCGGGTACCTGAACAATCCCGCCGCCACCGCCGAGAAGTTCCGTGGCGACTGGCTGCTGACCGGCGACCTGGGACACATCGATCAAGACGGCTACGTGTGGTTCGAGTCACGCAAGGACGACGTCATCAACTCGGCCGGATACCGCATCGGGCCCGGCGAGATCGAGAACTGTCTGGGCGCGCACGAAGCGGTGGCGATGGCTGCGGTCATCGGTGTGCCCGACGAGCGGCGCGGTCAGGTACCCAAGGCATTCGTGGTGCTGAAGCCAGGCCGCGAACCGTCCGAAGCACTGGCCGATGAACTGCGCGCCCACGTGCGTACCCGCCTGGCCGCGCACGAGATGCCGCGCGAGATCGAGTTCATCGACGATCTGCCGCGCACCACCACCGGAAAGATCATGCGGCGCGAGCTGCGCACCAGCTGAGGGTCCAGCAGCGCGCCCACCCATCACCACTACGGTGTGGGACGTGCCCATTGCCATTCGCGACAAGATCATCGCCAACAGCCAGCAGTTCCTCGAGCCCGACGAGCAGGTGCAGGCCGCGTTCGGCGCGCAGACGTTCAACGGCTATTGGGCCATTCTCAGCTGGCTCATCGTGCTGTTCAAGAACTCGTACCGCGCGGTCGTCGTGACCGATCGCCGCATCCTGGTGCTGGCCACCGGCAAGATGGCCATGACCAAACCCAAGGAACTCGTCAGAGCATTGCCGCGCAACACCAAGATCGGGCCGGTCAGCGGCATGTGGGCCAAGACCACCACGCTGGGCGAGCGGCTGTACGTGCACAAGCGATTCCACAAAGACATCGCCGCGGCCGACGCGGGCGCCAACAGCTGACAACCGGCCACCGGATGTGATCCGGCGGCGGCGATCAGGTCAGGGCTGCTCCGGCTTCAGACGGTTCAGGTCGACCTTCACGCCGGGCCCCATGGTGGAGCTGACGGTGATCTTGCGCAGGTAACGACCCTTGGCCGATGCCGGCTTGGCACGCTGCAGCTCATCGAGCACGGCGCGGAAGTTGGCCTCCAGCGCGGTGGGCTCGAAGCTGGCCTTGCCCAGCGGCACATGCACGTTGCCGTAGCGGTCAGTGCGGTACTCGACCTTGCCGCCCTTGAACTCGCTGACCGCACGACCCACGTCTTGGGTGACGGTGCCGGTCTTGGGGTTCGGCATCAGGCCACGCGGGCCCAACACGCGGCCCAGGCGACCCACCAGCGGCATCATGTCGGGCGTGGCGATGGCCACGTCGAAGTTCATCATGCCCTTGTCGATCTCGGCGGCCAGGTCGTCGGCGCCGACGTACTCGGCGCCTGCGGCGCGGGCTGCGTCGGCAGCCTCGCCCGATGCGAACACGGCGATGCGAACATCCTTGCCGGTACCGCTGGGCAGCGCGACCGTGCCGCGAATCATCTGCTCAGCCTTACGCGGGTCCACGCCGAGGCGGACGGCCATGTCGACGGTTTCGTCGAACTTGGCGCTGGCCATGGTCTTGACGAGGCCGAGTGCTTCGGGTGGGGCGAACTGTGCATCGCAGTCGAACTTCTTGACTGCATCGGTGAACTTCTTGCCGGACATTGTCTGTCTCCCTCGGGTTGAGCGCCGCCGGGCGAGGTGATCCCGGACGAGCGATGTGCGTGATGTTGATGTGTGCCGTTCGGCTGTTCCGGAGGGAGCAGCCGAAGCGAAGCGGAGGCCAGTCCCGACCGCTTACGAGACTTTGAGGCCCATGGAACGAGCGGTGCCGCGCACCTGCTGCTTCGCTGCCTCGATGTCGTAGGCGTTCAGGTCGGGCAGCTTGATCTTGGCGACTTCTTCGATGTCGGCCTCTGTGACCGAACCGACCGTGGTCTTACCAGGGGCGGTAGAGCCCTTCGCCAAGCCAGCCTTTTGACGCAGCAGCACCGGGGTGGGCGGCGTCTTCAGGATGAACGTGAACGTGCGATCTTCGAACACGGTGATCTCGACCGGGATGATCGTGCCCACCTGGGCCTCGGTGGCCGCGTTGTACTGCTTGACGAAGTCCATGATGGCAACACCGTGCGGTCCGAGCGCGGTGCCCACCGGGGGGGCCGGAGTGGCCTTGCCCGCGGGGATCTGGATCTTGATGATCGCAGCGACCTTCTTCTTTGCCATGACTGTGTTTCCCTTGCTCTTCGATCTGTGGTTGTGCCGGGTTCGATCTGTGGGTGTAGCCGGATCAGAGCTTTGAGACCTGGGCGAAGTCCATCTCGACCAGCGTCTCGCGACCGAAGATGTTGACCAGCACCTTGAGCTTCATGTGATCGGCGTTGATCTCGGCGATGGTGCCTGCGAAGTCGGCGAACGGGCCTTCTTTCACACGCACACTCTCGCCGA
>JANNFQ010000652.1:0-16814 GCA_031380045.1 Acidimicrobiaceae bacterium | reverse complement strand
CGACGATGGTCCGGGCGTGCCCGAGCACATGCGTCAGCGCATCTTCTCGGCGTACGCGCGTGGCGAACGATCTGCAGATCGCCCTGGGTCTGGCCTTGGCCTGTTCCTGGTGGCGCAGTTCGCCCAGTTCCACGACGGCGCAGCTCGCTACGAGGTGTCAGAACGAGGTGGCGCCCGCTTTGTGGTGACGCTGCCCCGCCGGCCGGGCCAGCCGTCAGTTGGCGTCGGGCAGCAGCCCAGCACGCCGCGCAATGGCGACGGCCTCGAGCTGTGAGTGCGCGCCCAGCTTGCGCAGCACTTCTTTCACGTATCCACGCACGGTGTGCACGCTGAGGTACAGCGCTGCAGCAATGGTGGGTGTGTCGCGACCCTTGGTCAGCAAGTAGAGCACCTCGATCTCGCGAGGCGTCAGCGTCAATGCCGACACGGTGTCTTCGTTGGCATCGGCCGTGACGTCGATGTACGCCTCGCCGGTGACGGCGTCGCGCACCGCCTGGACGATCTCGGCGATCGAGCTCTCTTTGGCCAAGAAGGCCGACGCCCCTGCCAGCGCAGCCAGCCGACGCAGGCTGTTGTCGGCATGACCGGTGATCATGACCAGCTTCACCCGCGGATCGGCCACCAGGATGCGGCGGATGCCCTCGACCCCGTCGATACGCGGCAGTTGCCAGTCGATGACGACCACATCGGGCCGTTCGGCCACGACCCGATCGACTGCCGACTCGACATCGGGCACCGATCCGATCGACTCGAAACCGGGCTCGATCGAGATGGCCAGGCTGAGCGCCTCGGCATACGATCGGTGGTCGTCGACCACCAGGATCCGCACGGTGGAAGTGATGGTTGAGTTCATTGTCAGCCCTTCATGGTGACACCCGCCTGGTGGCCCCGTCCGCACGAAGGGAGATCGACTCCCCCTGAACGTGGGGGTAATCATGGCACATCTCCCCTGTCATTGGGGCTGCCCCAATTGGGGGGTTCACCACCCAATCGGGTCACCCGTTCACTCAGGGTGTGAATTTGGTCCTGGCTCCGGCCCGCCATCCCGGCCCGCTCCTCGGCCCGAGCCTCGTCGACCGATGCGATGTGAGCGATGCGTGTCGGGCACGATGGATGCCTGACGCGACCGGGGGTCGCAGCAGTTCAGCGAGGGGACCAACCACATGCCTGCAACGACGATCGACCTCGATGCAGTGGACCGATTGATGGCCCGTGCCCGCCGCGAGGTGGACGACGGCTTGCTGCCGTCGGCACAGGTGGCGCTGGCCCTGAACGGCGAACTCGTGGCGTTCGAGACCTTCGGTACAGAGTCGAACGACAGCCGCTACATCGTCTACTCGGCCACCAAAGCGTTTGTCGCCGGCGCGATGTGGGCGCTGATGGGTGACGGTCTGATCGACGAGAAGGCCACGGTGGCCGAAGTGATCCCCGAGTTCGCATCGAACGGCAAGGATGCCATCACCATCGAGCAGGTCATGCTGCACACATCCGGCTTTCCATACGCCCCGATGCGCCCGACCGACGGCGCAACCAGCCAGGGGCGAACGGCGCGCTTCGCCACGTGGCGGCTGAACTGGCAACCGGGATCGACCTACGAGTACCACGCCACCTCGGCCCACTGGGTGTTGGCCGAACTGATCGAACGAGTCACCGGACGCGACTTCCGCGACGTGGTGCACGAACGCGTCACCGAACCGGCGGGGTTGCAGCGCGTGCTGGGCCGCACCACGCATCGCGCAGCCGAGCTGCACGTGGTGGGTGCGCCGGCATCGCCCGACGAACTGCAGGCTGCGTTCGGTGTCAGCGAATTGGACGTGGGCGAGGTGACGACCGAACTGTTGGTCAGCCTGGGCCAACCCGAGGCGCAGGCGGTCGGTGTGCCCGGTGGCGGCGGCATCATGCGTGCCGCCGATCTGGCGCTGTTCTACCAGGCCGTCTTGCACAACCCGGGCCAGATGTGGCGGCCCGACGTGCTGCACGACGTGACGACCAACGTGCGCAACCGCCTGCCCGACCGGATGACTGGTCTGCCGGCCAACCGCACGCTCGGCCTGGTGCAGGCCGGCGCCGACGGCATGAGCCACCTGCGCGGCATGGGTCGCACCGTGTCGCCGCGCGCCATCGGCCACAACGGCGCCAAGGGTCAGATCGCCTGGGCCGATCCCGACACCGGGCTCAGCTTCGGCTACTGCACCAACGGTTTGGACGAGCACGCAGTTCGCGAGCCCAAGCGCACCACAGCGTTGGCCAGCCTGGCCGCCGTCTGCGCCGTACGACCTTCGGTTTGACACAAAGGTTTGGACTTACCACACCAGGTCAGGCGATTTCATCTTTGACACAAACGCGTGGTCCAGGGTTCATGGTGGGGGGAGGATGGTGCCGCGCTGGCCGGTGATGCGGGTGTACAGCTCGGGGCGGCGATAGCGGTCGAAGTCGAACAGGGTGTCCTTGTACTTCGCGCACCAATCCAGGTCGCACCTCGCCACCACCAACTCGTCGCCGGCGGTCAACGCCTGGGCAACGATCTGGCCGCTGGGAGCGACGATCATCGACTGCGCCAACGAATCGACACCCGCTTCCACGCCACCCTTGGCGACGCCCACCACCCATGTGCCGTTCTGGTAGGCGCCCGACTGCATGACCAGCGCGTTGTGGAAGCCCTGCAAGATGTCTTGGCTGGGGTCTGGCACGTAGTGGATCGGCGTGTTGTAGCCGCACAGGATCATCTCGACCCCCTGCAGTCCCATCACTCGGTAGCTCTCGGGCCAGCGGCGGTCGTTGCAGATCATCATGCCGATCAGACCATCGAAGGCTCGCCACACACCGAAGCCATCGGGACTGGGCTCGAAGTAGTAGCGCTCGGCATGCTGGAACGGGCGATGGGGTTCGTGATGCTCGTGGCCGGGGATGTGCGACTTCTTGTACGTCGCCACCACGCTGCCGTCTCGCTCGACCAGTGTCTGCACGTTCCAACGATGTATCGAACCATCGGCCATTGTCTGGAGCAATGCGTACCCCAGGCAGAAGCCGATGCCCAGCCGCTTGGCCTCGTCGAACAGCGGTTGCGTGTCGGCATTCGGCATGCTGCGCTCGTACCAATGATCGGCCTGGGCAATATCGTCGACGAACCATCGTGGGAAGAACGTGGTGAGGGCGAGCTCGGGATACACGACCAGTTCAACGCCGTGCGCGTGCGCATCGCGCAGCAGCGCGAGCAGCCGGTCCACCACCTGGGCGCGGGTGTGGTCGCGTTCGATCGGACCGAGTTGGGCGGCGGCAACCGTGAGCATGCGTGCCATCGGCCGCCACGATACGGGCTTACGACACGCGTGCGATCGGTGGCGCATCGGCGACATCGGGCATGGCCACCTGCACCAGTTCCACGTTGCCGCCCTCGA
Source organism: Acidimicrobiaceae bacterium (assembly GCA_031380045.1). GTDB lineage: Bacteria > Actinomycetota > Acidimicrobiia > Acidimicrobiales > Ilumatobacteraceae > VFMC01. Next base: position 13,416 of record JANNFQ010000652.1, on the reverse strand, counting down.
TCAGGTGGAACAGGCCCGGGCGGGGCGCCAACATCGCGCGTCGGGGAAGCGTGGCGCCCAACAGATCGCCATCCACATCCTGCGCGTTCGACGACAGCAGACCCAACCGGCTGCGGCGAACGGCAAGTGTCCAGTGGCCATACGACTGCCGCAGCGCGTCGGGTCGCCCGGCGGCGACAACGGTCAAGCCGTGCATCCGCTCTCCGACCATCGCCGCCAGCCGGCCACCGGCGTCGTCGACCATCTCGGCATCGTCCACGGCCAGCATCACCCGCCGACCGTCGGCGATCGCCGCGTTCACTGCGGCCAGTGCTGGTTCGGTGCGGTCGTGTGCGTCGATCCGTGCGGCGACGGTTGAGTGCAACCAGCGAGTGAGTGGCGATCGGCGGCCGGCGATGACCACGACATGCGCTTCGGTGTCCGATGCCAGCCAGCCGAGACACATGTGCGCCAGCGCGGTGCTGCGGCCGGTGCGGGCGGAACCGGCGATCAGCACGTGCTCGCCATCGCCGACTTCCAGCACCAGGGGCGTGAGGTGCTGGAAACCGGTGCCGATGGGAACGCGCCAGCTGCCACGGCCGTGGTCCGGCGACGGCAGATCGGCGGCGCGCACTTCGGTGGGCAGAGCGCCGATCCCAAGGACACGCCGGCGGCGGCGGCCGACACCGCGAACGGGTTGCGGTGCGACCATCTGCACCGCTGTCTCGCTGGAACCGATCACGGCGCGGCCGGCGATGCGCGGCGGCATCGCGGCCGTCGACACACCGAGTGCGGCGCCGTCGTGACGATCGTGCAGGTGCAGCACCAGGCGCACCGCGCACCGCGACGCCACGGTCGGAGGTACGGCTGCAACCCGGTCGGCGCCCACCAGCAGCACCACGCTGCCGTCGCCCACGATGCGATCCAGCAGTTCCAGCTCGGTCGATCGCTCGACAGCGTCCAGCTCGTGACGCAGCGCGGCCAGCCCGTCGATGATCAGATGCGTCTTCACGGCGACGTCGGCGCCGTGATGGGCCACCCGGTGCAGCAGGCGCCACAGCCGTTCGCGCTCATGCAACCGAACGACGCCGGCACACGTGGGGTGTGCCGCAACTGCGTCCCACTGGGCATCGTCTCCGCCATCGATCACGAACACCTCGCCGGGGCCGCTGATGTCACGCGGCAGATCACCGCCACGCACGGGTTCGTCCAGCACAGTTGACGCCAGGGTGACGAGAGTGGACGTGACGCCGCTTCCCGACGAGCCGATCACCAGCACGCCGCCGTCGGACGATCGCCAGTGAAACGCGATCTGCTTCTGCTCATCGGGCAGATCCGCCACGCCGACGGCACCGCGACCGTCTGCGAACCGAATCAGGTCGGAGGGCCCGATCTTTGTCGGCAGCGGATCACACCACACTGGCCGAGGGGCATCGATCTGGGCCAGGTCGGCGGCAGCGCGCACTGCGGCGACGACCGCGGGCACACCAGTGGCGCGTGCCGTCTGAAAGGTGACCAACTCGTCGGGGCCAAGTCGCATCACGGCCCTACCCGGCAGACCGCGCGGCAACGAAGCAGGCAATGGGTCGCCCACGACATCGATTGCATCGGCGGTGTCGTGCAGGCGCAGTGCGATGCGCAAGTTGGTGTTGGCGCGAATGTCGTCACTGATGACGCCGCTGGGGCGCTGCGTCGCCAGCAGCAGATGCACGCCCAGGCTGCGTCCACGCTGAGCGATACCCACCAGCGCATGCAGGAAGTCGGCCTGCTCGGTGGCGAGCGCGGCGAACTCGTCGACCACCACCAGGATGCGTGGAAGACCCGGGCCTACGGGAAGTGCACGCAGCGCGGCCAGGTCGCCGACGCCGTGATCGCGCAGCAGGCGCTCGCGTACCGTCAGCTCGGCCCGCAGGCTGCGCAGTGCTCGCTCGGCCAACTGGTGATCCAGGTCGGTGACCGTGCCGACAACATGCGGTAGTGCGGTCAGGTCGTCGAACGCGGCGCCGCCCTTGTAGTCGACCAGCACGAACGTCAACTGCTGTGGACTCTGCGTGCAACTGAGCCCCAACACCAGGCTGCGCAGCAGCTCGCTCTTGCCGGCGCCGGTGGTGCCGGCCAGCAGTGCATGCGGACCGTCGCGAACCAGGTCGATCTCGACCACGCCGTCGCGAGCGCGGCCAATGGGGGTGCGTGGCGCGGGATCGTGACCGGCACGGTGCCACGCCGCCGCAATCGATGCAGCATCGACGACGTCGATGCCGGCCTCGGCCAGCAACACGTCCAGATCGACCGTCGCGGCGATGTCCAAGCCGTTCGAACGCTCGTCCTCGGGATCGCGTAGGTGCTGCAACGAACCGGCCCACCGTTCGGCCGACGCCGATGTGGTGCCGGCAAGACGCAGCATGGACGGCGTCGGGTCGATCGTGACGTCGGCGATGTGACGAGCCCGGCCGTCGGCCATCGTGACGACGGCCGACCGGCACATTGCCGGCGGCGCTCCCTGGTGCACGACGATGAGGGCCAACGAATCGTGGGCCGATACCAGGCGTCGCAGCGCACTGGTACGCACCGCCAACATCGCCGGCTGATCTGTGATCACCACGGTGTGCCGGCCCGCCAGGCTGCCATCACGAACGAGCTCCAGCAGCCCCGCTTCGTCGACGACCAGATGTTGCCCGAGGGCGTTGCGCGCGTGCGGCAGGTTCCGCGTCCAGCGCCATGAGTCGGGCGATGTGGTCACGACCACGAGTTGCCAGTCGGCGGGACCGGTCAAGATCGCGAGCTGCAGCACCAATGAGTTGGCGACCGCAATCGCGTGAGGACCGCTGATCGCCAGTCGCATGCCGGCCTGCAGATCGACTGCGACCGGCAGATCGGCCCCCGAACCGGCATCACCACCAGAGCCTGTTGCGTCGCGCCCGTCGTTCACTCCTTCCCACACCGACTCGCTGCTGGCCCGACCATCGACAACTGGTATCCACTGGACCTGGCCGATGCCCAGCGACACCCGATGAGCGTCGCCGTCTGCCGGGCGGCGCTGCCACAGGGCGTTCGGTCGCACACCTGATGTGTGTTGCGCGCCATCGATCATTGCGAGGGTGTCGTGCAGAGTGGGCACTGTCGTGCGAACGTGAGTGGCCCACTCGCAGTGTTGCCGACGCAGTTCGGCGGCAACACGAACACGTTCAAGCGAGATCGCGGCAAGGTGGTCGCGGCGACGTCGTCGATGGCTGAATCGAGCCGTGACGAAGGTGGCCGCCGCCACCATCGTGCCGACGGCGCCGAACACCACGAACATCAGCTGGCGAAGTACCAGGGCCATCACCAGCGTGGCCGCCAGCGCAGCGATCACAGGGGCCAGCCCGCCCGTGGGTGCCGCCGGACCAGTTGGCTGGGGCCGCACGTGCACTGCTTCTGGCGACCACGTGGCGATGTGGCGCGGCATGCGGACAACCGTCCGATCGGCTGCCCCTCGGCCACGCTGCGTCCCATCCGCCTGTCCGTCGACCCGCGCCAGCCGCTGCAGACGCAACACGCTGTTGCCCACATGGATCCACCACGGCCCGATGTCGTCGGCGCCATCGACCCGCACGGGCATCCGCCCGGCCAGCTGTTGGATGCGGGGGGTCTCACCCTCGAGATCGAGCTGCACGTGGAACGGCTGCAGAGTCGGATCGTCACAACGGATGGTTGCCTGCGGGGCGCGGCCCACCACGTGGCGACCCGACCCGGGGCGCCAGCTGTTGCCGGCGTCGGGCCCTGTCTGCCAGGTGACCTGCCAATGGTGCTGCGTTGTCATGCTGCAATGACGGGCATCGCGACCTGTGAATCGGAAACGCAACTCGGCCGACCGCGCGAACAACCAGGTCAGGCCTGCCACCTTGACGACATCTTGAGAGTTCAACGACGACCTGTGAGGGTGGCTGTGAGCCACGCGGAGAGGTGTCGGGCCGAGTGTGGCGACATGTCATCAACCCCGGTCCCGTCCCGTCATCTCCTCGTCCGCCTGCAGCAGGATTGGGACCGGTTGAAGCGCAACCGACGCGCCATCGAACAGGCGCGCCAATGGTCACTGCCGTCGGCGCCAACACCGTGCGGTCGGCCGCTGGACACGTTGGACGAGGTGCTCTCCTGGGTGGGATATGGCTGCTCGCTGAAAAGTTGCGACGACGACCCGGTGTTGGCCGAGCTGGTACGCCTGGCTGTCGGCGACCAGCTGGCGGCGCGGGTGGTGCTGCAGCGGCTTCTTCCGGGCATCAGTTCGATGGCCCGACGTCATGCCGCCATCGGTCGGCCGTTCAGCGAGGTGCTGGACGAGGTGATGGCGTCGGCGTGGACCGTCATCCGCACCTACCCGGTCGACCGCCGTTGCACCTATGTGGCGGCCGGCCTGTTGCGCGAGATCGACTACTTCACGTTCCGCCGGCCGTTGCGACGGTTGACCACGTTCGTGCCGCGTCCGCTGCATACGTTCGAGCGGCAACCCCGCCCGCACAGCACGATCAGCGCCGCCGACGAGTTGCGCGACCTGCTGGACGACGCTGTCGCGGCGGGCCTGGATCCGGACGACATCGAGTTCGCCCGGCGACTCGGTCGGGGCGAGAGCACTCGGTCGCTTGCGTTGTCGGCCGATACCACCGAACGAACGATTCGTAATCGCCGCGACGCAGTGACCTACCGGTTGCGGGCGGTGGCACTGGCCGCCGCGTGATCTGCCCGTTCGGCAGCGGCCGTCAGACGATCTCGCTCATCAGCCACGCGAGATGTTCGATCATCGGCGGCACGCACCGCTCGATCACGTCGAACATCTCGCGATGCGCTCGTCCAGGCTTGCCCCACGGGTCGGCCAGGTTCTCGTCACCCGGCATCGCGTATGGATCCCAGCGACGCAACAACTGCAGCTGTTCGGGCTCGACTGCCTTGTATGAACCGGAGCGCTGGTCGATGCTGCCGCCCAGCCGGCGCAGGTCGTCGATGTTCGAGGTGTCCATCGCCACGATCAGATCGAATCGCTCGAAGTCGTCGGGGTGGATCGGGCGTCCGATGTGATTGACGGTGTATCCACGGTGAGCACCCTCGGTGGTGGTCAATGGATGGGGCAGGTCGCCACGGTGGTGCGTGGTGGTTCCGGCAGCATCGAAGACGACCCGGTCCAGCCCACGCTCGGCCGCCACCTTGCGCGACACAGCCAGCACCGCTGGCGATCGGCAGTGGTTGCCCATGCACACGAACAGCACGGAGATTGGCTGAATCGGCAACATGGGAGTCAGTATCGCGCGAGGTCTGGCGAAGCCGTCCGGCAGCTCGCCAAACGTTGAGAGAGTCTTCACGGAACGGCGTGACAGAGGCCCACCGCAACCTGGCTCCCGCCTGGCAAACTCCGGTCGATCAGGGTCGTTCGGTGAAGGTGGGATGGCGCTTGGCCAGAAAGGCCGCGAACCCCTCCTGCGCATCGGCGGTCGTTGCGGCCGACGCCATCAGTTCGATCGCGTAGGCATAGGCCTTGTCCTGATCCAGATCGACCTGGGCGTAGAAGCCTCGCTTGCCCAAGGCTTTCGACAGCACGCTGCCTCGGGTCGCCCGCCCGATGAGGTCGGCGACGGCGTCGTCGAGATCGTCGTCTGGTACTGCACGATTGATCAAACCCCACTCGACAGCGGTCGTCGCGTCGATCGCATCGCCGGTCAGCGCCATCTCCAGCGCGCGTTTGCGGCCGATGTTGCGAGACACCGCGACCAGCGGCGTGTGACAGAACAGACCGCCCTTGCCGCCCGGAATGGCGAACGATGCCGACTGGGCAGCAATGGCCAAGTCGCACGAGGCCACCAACTGGCAGCCCGCGGCCGTGGCCAGTGCGTGGACCTTGGCGATGACTGGCTGCGGGATGGACTGCAACATGTCCATCATCTCGATGCAGATCTCGAACAGCCGACGGGCTTGTGCCAGCGTCGCGCCGGCCATGTCGCCGAAGTTGTGGCCCGCCGAGAACACCGGCCCGTTCGCGGCCAGCACCACGCCCAATGCGTCGCTGGCGCCCACCTGGCGCAGCGCCGCGGTGAGCTCGGTCATCACGTCGACCGCGAGTGCGTTGCGTTTCTGGGGGCGGTCGAGCGTGATGGTCGTGATCGGACCGTCGGTGGATACAAGCAAGTACTGGAACGTGGCGGTTGAGGTCACGCAACCAGTCTGCCAGTTGCCACGTGGAACGTCAGTTGCCGGTCATCGATGCTCTCGCTCGGCACGCAGCTGTGCCAGCGGCCGGACAGCCGCCTTGCGCCACCCGACGCCCAGGGCCTTGCCCGACGGCGGCCAGTGGTCGTCGCGGCTGTAGGCCCACCACTCGAACGGGTTCGTGTAGTAGGCGCACGATTCGACCAGCGACCCCAACTGCTCCTTCGGTCGACGGCGAAGCCACAGGAAGAACCCGGCAACGGAACCGCCGACGAACCACATGCCGTACACCAGCGGATAGATCGGGCCGAACCACCGCGACTGCCAGACATGCACGTCTTCGTGGTCGGTGATCAACCGGCGTCGCCGCGGCTTGTCGACATCGCCCGCGCCTGAGATGACGTTGCCCGCGGTCAGCGCGTAGCCCTTCTTGAGCGTGGCACCGCCTCGATAGACGTGCCGGTTCTGGCGGGTGCTCAGCGATGCCTCGAAGTCGCCATGGCGAACCAGCGCAATGCCATGGGCGAGCAACGATCCGACGATGGGCGCCGAGTTCCACGTCGAGTCCAGTGCGAACGCGATCCACCCATCACGCCGACGCCACGAGTAGATGCGCCGCCATCCCGAGATCACGCCGTTCGTGCCGGCGACGACCGCAGCGCTCCATCCAACAGCCGGGGCGATCAGCCCACCCAGCACGCCACCGAGCAAGGCACCGGCGGCCCCTGCGGCCACCGACTCGGCGACGCGCGCACCCGATGTGGGTGCCGCCGCGGGCACGGGGCCGGCCCGACCTGCCTCGCTGAACTCGGCCTTCATGAACGGTCACCGTACATGTCCGCCACCTGACGATCGGCCCGGTCGCCGGTGTACGTTCGGCCGATGGACCTACGCATGGATGGCAAGGCGGCCGTGGTGACCGGCGGATCGAAGGGCATCGGCAAAGGCATCGCCCGGGCGTTCGCCGATGCTGGGGCGAACGTGCTGATCACTGCTCGCAAGGCCGACACGCTCGAAAGCGCCGCTGCCGAGTTGGGCCCGAGCGTCTCGTGGATCACCGGGCACACCGGCAAGCCCGAAGACGGTGATCGTGTCATCGCCGAGTGCATCGAGCGGTACGGCAGTTGCGATGTGCTGGTGAACAACGCCGCGACCAACCCGTACGCCGGACCGCTGATCGACGCCCCGTTGTCGGCATGGGACAAGACGGTCGAGGTCAACCTGCGCGGCCCGCTGGCCTGGTCGCAATCGGCGTGGCGAGCGTGGATGCACGACCACACCGACTGCAGCATCATCAACCTGGCGTCGGTGGGTGGGTACAAGACATCGGCGCAGTTGGGCTTGTATGCGGTGCTGAAGGCGGCCCTGATCCACATGACCAAGCAGTTGGCGGCCGAGCTGGCGCCGAACGTCCGTGTCAACGCCATCGCGCCGGCCGTGGTGCGCACCGACTTCGCCCGCATCCTGTGGGAGGGCGAACGAGGGCCGGCCACTGCGAAGACATACCCGATGCAGCGCCTGGGCGAGCCGGAGGACATCGGCGAGGCAGCCCTGTACGTGGCCGCTGGTGCATCGTGGATGACCGGCCAGACACTGGTACTCGACGGCGGCGGCCTGATCGCCTTCGGAACGGGCGACGAAGAATAGCGACCACCCAAGTGCGCTTGGGCGCTCGTCGAATCGGGGGAACATCACCTGCCCGATGTGAGGAAAGAACACCTTCGGGTGAATCCGCGGCCAATCGGTGGCGGATGGCTACGTTTGGGGCAATCTTGGTCGACGTCGAGGCGCGCCCTGCAGAGGGCATCCCGGCGTTTGCTGGCTAGCGAGGAGCTTCTCATGTTGTCCAAGAAGATCCGGGGGCTCGTGGCCTCACCAATCCTCCTATTGGCGCTGCTCACCACAACCAGTGCGCCGGTGCATGCGGCCAACCCCGACATGCCGGTCGGCGCCACATCGAAGGACTGGAACTGGTTCGATGCGGCGGTCGGCCCCGCCGAGATCTATCGCAACTTCGACAGCGGGTTCCACTACCCCACCTGGGCGACGACCCAGGCGCGGGCGCTGCACCCCAATGCGCCGCGGTACGACTACAGCTTCAACATCCCTCCGGCCCAGGCCGTCGCCGGTCTGTGGGACGCCCGGCTGCGCACCTTCGTGCGGAGCACCCCGATCAACACCATCCTGTCCATCTGGCACGAACCCGAGCAAGAGATCGAGGCCAAGCTCTTCAGCGCCGCCGACTTCAAGGCAATGATGGTTCGCTTCAAGGGCATCGTGACCGAGGCGAATGCCCTCGACGGTGGAACCCGATTGGTCTCGGTGGTGCTGATGGTGTCGACGTTCACCGGCTTCAAGAACCGCAACCCTGATACCTACTGGCCAGGGCTGGAAGGCGCCGATCTGATTGCGGTCGACGCGTACGGCTCGCCGACCCGCAACTCGGTCACACCGCCCGGCTACACCAATGGCCGGAACTGGAGAACCGGCGACGTGCTGCTGACCCCGGTGTACAACTTCGCAGTCAGCAAGGGCGCCCAGTGGGGTGTCTCTGAGTTCGGCTACCTGGTCGACACCACCAACTTCGATCACAAGGCGCAGGCCATCAGTCAGGCTGTGGCCTTCGCCCGCGAGAACGATGCCGTCATGTTCGAATACTTCGATTCGTTCGGGTCGCGGGGCGATTGGCGGCTGCGTTACGCAGCGCCACCCATTCCTTCGACATCGACGACCAGCCCCGCGGTCTTGGCGATCAAGGCCGCAATCGCCGAGTAGCACTGGGGTCTTCGGCGCCCCGTAACAGCGACCACCGCGCATTCGGTACGGTCGCATCCAGTTCAACAAACAAATGGCGGTGCACGCGCCCTGCGGGGGTCGCGTCCGGACGGGTAGGGGACTTGTTGTGAAGAGGTCTATTGCGTGGGCAGTGAGCGCAGCCGTGGTGCTGGTGTCGGCTTTGCCAATCGTGCCTGAAGCCGCGGCCGCGCGGGCGCCGATTTCGTTCGGCAAGAGCCTGTTGGCGGGCGAGTCGTCCACCCGGCCGACCTCGCTGCAGTTCGGTCCCGACGGCAGGCTGTACGTGCTGCAACAAGACGGCACCTTGAAGATCTACAGGGTGGTTCGCAACAATGCCAACAACTATGCAGTGACTGCCACCGAGACCGTCAACCTCATCAAGAACATCGTCAACCACGACGACAACGGTGCGGTCAACAACACCCTCGGGGTGCGCCAGGCCACGGGCATGATCATTCGCGGCACTGCAGCCCAGCCGGTGCTGTACATCTCGTCCAGCGACTCGCGATTCGGCGGCGGTCCGCGTGGCGACCTGAACCTGGATACCAATTCGGGGATGGTCTCTCGTCTCACCTGGAACGGTGCGGCGTGGCAGAAACTCGATCTGGTGCGTGGGTTGCCACGCTCGGAAGAAAATCACTCCGTCAACGGTCTGGCCATCTCGGGCACCACGCTGTACCTCGCCGTCGGCGGCAACACCAACATGGGTGCGCCCTCTCACGTGTTCGCCGACATGCCCGAGACTGCGTACTCAGCCGCGGTCGTCTCCATCGACCTGGCCGCGATCGGCAACACCACGTACGACCTGCCCACGCTGGACGATCCGGCACAGCCCGGAGCCATCGACGCGACCGACCCCTTCGGCGGCAACGATGGCGCCAACCAGGCCAAGATCGTGCCCGGCAGCCCGGTGCAGATCTTCGCCTCGGGCTTCCGCAACCCGTACGACCTACTGATCTCGACCAAGGGCATCATGTATGCCGACGACAACGGAAACAACGCAGGCCAGGGCAACATCCCCGTCAACGAGGGCCCCGCCGGCAACTGCACCAACGGCATCAACGAGCCCGGGGTCACCGGGCCCGACAGCCTGCACATCCTGACCGCCGGTTACTACGGCGGGCACCCCAACCCCACACGCGGCAACAAGGCCAATACGTTCCACGGCGAATCACCGATCCAGGCGGCGAACCCGCAAGAGTGCGACTACTGGCTGGCCAACAGCCCGGGTCATCCGGTGCTGGCCACCGATCCCAGCTCGTCGAACGGCATCGCCGAGTACACGGCATCCAACTTCGGTGGGGCCCTGAAGGGCGATCTGCTGTTGGGTGCGTACGACAACTACGTCACCCGCATCGATCTCGATGCGACCGGCAGGCAAGACCTCGGTTCGACGAAGCTGTTCAATGCCGTCGGCGTCCACCCACTGGACATCATCGCCATGGGCGACACCCAGCCGTTCCCCGGAACGATCTGGTTGGTCGACGTGGGCAACCAGAACATCTATGTGTTCGAACCGTCTGATTTCGGTGGCGGCGGCGGCACGTGCACCGGCGCCAACAACGCGAACCTCGACGAAGATGGCGATGGCTTCAACAACGCCGACGAGATCAGCAATGGCACCGATCCGTGCTCGGCCGCCGACGCACCGCACGACTGGGATGGCGATCACACCTCCGATCTCAACGATCCGGACGACGACAACGATGGCGTTGCCGACACCGCAGATCCGTTCGCCATCGATCCGCTGAACGGCTTGGGCACGTCGCTGCCGGCGACGTACACCTTCGACGGCGCCACGCAGGTCGGTGGTCTGCTCGACCTCGGGTTCACAGGCCTGCTGACCAACGGTGTCGACAACTACAGCGCACTGTTCGACCCCACGAAACTCACTGCAGGCGGCGCTCCGGGCGTGCTGACCGTCGATCAGCTCAGCGTCGGCAGCACCGATGACAACCATCAGGAGTACGGATTCCAATTCGGCGTGGCCGCGGGCACCACCGGCCCCTTCATGGCCCACACCAGGGTGGTCTCGCCCTTCGCCGGTAGCACGCCCACCGGATCGGCGTCGATCGGTCTGATCCTGGGCACCGGTACGCAGTCAGACTTCGTCAAGGTCGAACTGGTGGCGAACAACGGCAGCCCCGGCGTGCGGTCGGTCCGCGAGGTTGCGGGTGTCGCGACCGCGTCGGCCGTCACGCCATTGGCGCTGCCCGGCCCAGACGGTGTCGAGCTGTACCTCGAGGTCGATCCTGTGGCATCCACGGTGCAACCGGCGATGAAGGTGACCACTGGCGGCGTCACCGGCCCTCGCCAGACCATCGGCGCAGCATTGGCGGTGCCCGCATCGTGGTTGGACGGGCATACCGGTGTGGGTGTCGGCTTGCTCGGTACCGCGCCCAGTGGGTCGACGCTGTCGGGAACATGGGACATGCTCGAGGCGGTGCCGATGGGCTCGGCCGCGGCCAGTCAACCGGACGCAACCATCAAGCTCACCGCCGATGCGGCCGCCATCGGCAACGACATCTACAACACCACCGGCTCGGGTCAGACCCGCAGCGTGACCAGCGGCGCCGGGACCACCCGCACCTTCGTCATCAAGGTGTGGAACGACGGCGCGACGGCCGACTCCTTCTTCGTGAAGGGACCAGGATCGTCGGCAGGTTTCACGGTGAAGTACCTCAAGGGTTCCAGCGGCACGACCAACGTCACCACTGCCGTTGTCGCCGGCACGTACAAGACGTCCAGCCTCGCGCCGGGTTCTGGTGCGGTCGTCCGGTTGGTCGTCACCCTTGGCGCCACGGTTCCCGCAGGTGCTGTCCGCGACTGGTTGGTGACCGCAACCTCCCAGCGAAGTGCGGCGTCGAAGGACGCTGTCGATGCGCGGATCATGACCCCATGAACGTGCGGGCGCGACGGCTGGCGGTACTCCTGACGGGTGCGCTGTTCGCGCCCGCCATCGTTCTTGCATCGCTGCCCGCAGCTGATGTCAACCCCGCCGCGGCTGCCGCGCCGACCGGGGCATGGATCTCCAGCACACCCACTGGGTTCAAGCGCCAAGAGGTCACGTACGTCACGGTCGGGTCACGGCTGTATCTCGCCGGAGGAAAGTCCACCCGGCAGCAGGTCTTCGACCCGGCCACGCAAACCTGGACCGACGTCGCGCCGCTTCCCGCTGCACTCGACCACATCCCCGCGGTCGAGTTAGGCGGGCTGATCTACTACGTGGGCGGGCTGGACGGCTATCCCGGCAACAGCTTCGGCGCGGTCTACACCTACAACCCGGCCACCAACGTGTTCGGTTCGGTCGCCTCACTGCCGGCGGGTCGCGATCGCGGTGCCGGGGGCATCGCCACGTATCAGGGCAAGATCTACGTCGCCGGCGGATACCACACGGGCGGCACCGTCGCCTGGTTCGACGTGTACAACCCGGCCAACAACACGTGGACAACACTGCCCGACATGCCCGAACGCCGCGACCACACGTCGGCTGCCGTCGTCAATGGCAAGTTGTACGTGATCGGTGGTCGAACCCGAGGCATCGGGCTGCGCCCCGAGAACGACGTGTACGACTTCGCCTCCAACACCTGGACAACCGGGCTGGCCCCATTGCCGACCATGCGCGCCGGCACGGCCACCGCAGTGTTCGGCAGTGAGGTAGTGGTGATCGGCGGCGAGGGGCAGGGGGTCGGAACGTTCAACAACGTCGAGGCCTACGACACCACCTCCAACTCGTGGCGCGCACTTGCGCCAATGCCCACCGCCAGGCATGGCATCCAGGCCGCCATGTTTGCCGGCTCGGCATACATCGCCGGCGGAGGGACGAAGATGGGTGGCGGAGGTGCCACCGACATTCACGAGGTGTTCGCCCTCGACGGCACTCCCCCGGGGCCGGCTCTGCCCGACTGCCGAGTGAAGTTGATGGGCGATTCCAGGCTCATCGGCAACAACGTGTACGGGACCACTGGGGCCAACCAGACCAGGTCGGCAACAGGTGCCGCGTCGATGACCAGAACATTCGTGTTCTCGATGCAGAACGACTCGTCGGTCAGCAACGCCATCACCGTGCACGGGCCGGCGGGCAAGCCAGGTTTCACGGTCCGCTACCTCGCCGGTCTCAGCGGCACCACAGACATCACCAGCAGGGTCGTCGCCGGCACGTACACCACAACGGTAGTGCCGCCGGGCGGCGTGCGCGGCCTGCGCCTGCTGATCACCGCGTCGCCGGGTACAGCGACTGGCACGTCGGGCACCTGGCTGGTCCAGGCTGCAGCGGGCGCGTCGCCTGCAGTTGTCGACGCGTGCGCGGCGATGCTGACCGTTGGTTGATGCGGGTCTCAGCGGTCGAAGACCGCACGAATGCGCCGGAGTTGCATGAAGCGGTGATCCAGCGGTGCCCCCTCAGGGGCTCGAACCCTGAACCAACGGATTAAAAGTCCGCTGCTCTACCATTGAGCTAAAGGGGCGTGT
>JANNFQ010000613.1:0-6212 GCA_031380045.1 Acidimicrobiaceae bacterium | reverse complement strand
TGGCGGCCGACATCATGCAACAGGGCATCACGCTGACCGGTGGCGGTGCGCTGCTGGCCGGCCTGGATCAGCGCTTGGCGCACGAGACGGGCATGCCCATCAAGATCGCTCGCGATCCGCTGTTCAGCGTCGTGATCGGTTCGGGACGGGCGCTCGAGAACATCGACGCAATGCGGGGGCTGATGTCGCTGGGCGGCGACGAGTAGTCAGCGCAGCCAATGGCAATCTATTCGATGGGGCGACGACGTGTGATCGTGCTGCTCATTCTCACCTCGATCTTGTTGATCACGCTGGATCAGCGCGGCAACGCGGCCATCGACCGCACGCGCAGTGCGTTCTCGTTGGTGCTCGAGCCGTTCGATGCAGCGGCGCGCACCATCTCGCGTCCGGTGATCAATGCGTGGAACGGCATCACCAACTACGACGACCTGCGCCGCGAGAACGAAGCGCTGCGCGCCGATCTCGACAACCAACGCGGTGCCGAGATCCAGGCCCGCGCAGCCATTCTCGAGTACCAGGATCTGCTGTTGCTGAACCAACTGCTGGGAACCAGCAGCTACCCGTCGGCCACTGCGCAGGTCATCGGCGCCCGGTCGAGCAACTTCCAGTACAGCGTGCAGATCGACAAGGGCAGCAACGATGGCATTGCTATCGGCATGCCGGTGGTCAACGGCGGCGGGTTGGTGGGCTCGATCAGTCAGGTGTTCCCCAACCGCTCCGTGGTGCTGCTGGTCATCGACCCCGATTTCGGCATCGACGCGAAGGTGCTGACCGAATCCGAACCGTCGCGTCTGCCCTCGCAGTCCACCAGGCGGCCACCGCCGGTACCCGGCAGTTCCGAGACCACGACCACCTCGTCGACCACCACGACCGTGGCACCGGAAGACACCACTACCACAGCCAATCCCGATGTCGACCCGCTGGCGCCGGTCGAGGAACCCACGACCACGCTGCCACCGCTGGCAGCCCCCGGCACCGAGACCACCACCGTCGAGATCATTCGTGAGACTGGCACGCTGCAGGGCCAGGGGGCCGACGCGCCGTTGGTGCTGCGCTTCGTCGATGACTCGACCAGTGCAGGTCGCGTCGCGGTTGGGTCCACCGTGCAGACTGCCGGCGGTGCCGCGTCGATTGCGCCGCCTGGCATTCCGATCGGAGCGATCTCGGCGGTGCGTTCGCAGAGCGGCTCGAGTTCGCTGGTGGTCGAGGTCGAACTGTCGGCGGGCGACCTGTCGAAACTGAACTTCCTCAGTGTGCTGCTGTACGTGCCCAATCTGAGCGGCAGATAGCGGGTGCGCTCGTTTCTCACGGGCCCACTCGTCCGTCTGTTCCCGGTGGGTTTGTGCGTGCTGGCCATCCAGCGCACGGTGCTGTCAGAGCTGCTGGTGCATCAGGTGGTGCTGCAGATCGTGCTGGCACTGGCGGCCGCGGCAGGTGCGGGCGCCGGACCCGAGCGCGGTGCCATCGCCGGGTTCACTTTCGGGCTGATGTACGACCTGGCAACCGGTAGCCCCCTGGGGTTGACGGCGTTGGTGTATTCGCTGGCAGGCTTCGTGGCCGGGTACGTGGTCACCATCACACCCACACCGCAGTGGTGGCTGGCGTCGATCTTTGCCACGATCGGCGCGGCAGTGGGCGAAACAGCGGTGCCAGTGGGGTACACCCTCATCGGCCAGGACGGGTTGTTCGACGAACGGCTGTTCACCATCGTGCCCATCGTGTCGGCATTCGCCTTGGTCCTGAGCCCCTTGTTCGTCCCGCTGGGTCGATGGTGCATGTGCGTGAAGCGGCCGAAGTGGAAGGCGATGCACGAATGAACCGCGCCACCCTCGTCGACCCGCGCACGCCGCGGCGCGCCCATCGACCAAACTGTCGCCATGGCCGGTGATCGTCGCAGCAGCCGCTTGGGCATGCTGGCCCTCGTCGGTCTGATCCTGGTTGGTGCGCTGGGCACACGACTGTGGTTCCTGCAAGGCGTTCAGGCCGAGAACTACCAGTCGTCAGTCGACGCGGCCAAGCAGCGCACCGTGTACCTACCGGCCGAACGCGGGCGGGTCTTCGATGCTGATGGCCGCATTTTGGCCGACAACCAACGGGTGCTGACCGTCACGGTCGAGTGGTCGGTCATCCGCAACAACGCGCGCCGCGCCCGCCTGTTCGAGCGCTTGTCAGGACCGTTGAAGACGCCGATCGTCGACCTCGAGCAGCGCTACAAGGTGGGCAAGGACTTCTACGACCCGTTGCTGCCGATGCCGCTGGTCGAGAACGTCGACGAGTCCACGGTGGGCTTCCTGTTAGAGCGCGGCCAAGACTTCCCTGGCGTCGATGTCACCGAGGAGTGGAACCGGGTGTACCCGTTCGCGCCGTTGGCCAGTCACGTCGTGGGCTACATGGGTTCCATCACTGCCGGCACGCTGCAGGACTACTTGCTGCTGGGCTACAACCGCAACGAACGCGTCGGTCAGTTCGGTGTGGAATCCAGCATGGAGACCGAACTGCACGGCAAGTGGGGCAAACAGGTGTGGGAGATCGACGCCGCCGGCAACACCGTGCGGTTGCTCGAGTCGATCGAGCCGGTGGCGGGGCAGGACATCCAACTCAGCATCGACCTCGACCTGCAGCAGTACGCCGAGCAAGCGCTGGAAACCAAGCTGAAGCAGCGCCGCGATCTGCCGACCGACAAAGAGATCTCGCCCGACATTGCGGCCCACAATCCGCTGGACCCCAAGAAGAACGACGAAGAGCGGGTGTACTCCAGCTCGAAGGAGTTCGGTGACCAAGAGTGGATCCAGTACAAGGCGCCGGCCGGGTCGGTGGTCGTCATGAACAACAGCAATGGTCAGGTCATGGCCATGGCCAGCTACCCCACGTTCGACAATCGGTGGTTCAACGCCGGCATCAGCAAAGACAAGTTCGACCAACTGTTCCCGCAGAGCGACGATCCCGATCAATCGATCTTGGTGAACCGCGCGGTGCAAGGTAGGTACAACATCGGCTCGACCATCAAGCCGTTCATCGCCTGGTCGGCCATGCACAGCGGCGTCATCAAACCAACCGATGTCTTCATCGACAATGGCACCTACAAGCTGACCTCGATCGACAAAGAGACGTGCGCCAGCGGTGTGCGGTGCGAGTTCAAGAACGCCATCGACCCCTTCGGTGTGCCCAGCCAATACGGGCCAGTCATCGTCGAAGATGCGTTGGCTGTCAGTTCCGACGCGTTCTTCTACCGGTTGGGCGAAGAGTTCTTCACCCTGCCGGGGCGGCGCGACGAACTGAAGGCCGATCTGATGGAGTTCGGCTTCGGCGCCGACACTGGCATCGATCTGCCCTACGAGTGGGACGGCCGCATTCCCGACGACGCGGTCAAGAAGGATCTGGTCGAGAAGAAGGTGCTGGCCAAGGGTGAGGCAGCACGTTTGGTCACGGGCGATCTGGTTCAGGTGGCCATCGGCCAGGGCCTGTTCGCCAGCACACCGTTGCAACTGGCCAACGCCTATTCAGCGCTCGCCAACAGTGGCTTTGTCATGCGGCCGCACATCGTCAAGAACATCTATGCGCCGCTGACCCCCGACAAGACCAACGCGCCTGGCTTCGCCGACCTCCAGGCCGGAACGGTGGTCCAGGCCTTCGACGGGCCCGAAATCATCCATCAACTCGCGATGCCGAACGAGTACCGGTTCCCGATCATTGCCGGGCTGTCGCGCGTCATCTGCGGCGACAACGTCGAGCGCAGCAAGCGGTGCGGCGTGTACTACCCCGAGAGCCGCTACCGAGCGACCACCGGCGAGAACCTGTTCAAGGATTATCCGCACGAGGTGCTGCCACTGGCCGGCAAGACGGGCACCGCCCAGGGCGCCGGCCAGTTTCCATGGAACGACTCGTCGGCCTTCGCGGCATTCAGCATCGACGAAAAACAAGAGAAGCCCTACACCGTGGTGGCCTACCTCGAGAAGAGTGGGTACGGATCGAAGGCAGCAGCGCCGGTCGTGAAGTGCGTGTTCACAGCGCTGGCCGGCCAGGTGCCCGGTGGGCTCGACAAGGTGCTGCCGGCCGACCCCCTGGACGTCAACTCGCCGTACGCCGCCATGCCGAAAGTGCTCAGGGATACGACCTGTCTGGGCGGCTACGACGGCACAGTGCGCGAGTAGCAGGCCGTGGCGCTGACGTTCCTGCAACGCCGGCCCGACTCGGGCCTGGGCAACATCAAGTCCAGCCCCAGCGACCCTTGGCGCAACGTCGACTGGGTGCTGGCGCTGCTGCAAGCTGCATTGGCCACCATTGGTTGCTTCGTCATCTATTCGGCATCGCGCACCAAGCAGCCCGACCCATTCCTGTACGTCACCCGCCAGGTGGTGTTCATGATCGGCGCGGTCATCGCGATGATCGTCGTGATGGCCATCGACTACGAAGCGCTGCGCGAGCGCGCCCGGTTCTTCTACGGCGTCACCATCATGTTGCTGGTGCTGGTCAACATCACCGGCACGGTCAGCGGTGGCGCGCGGCTCAGCTTCGACCTCGGCCCACTGAAGCTGCAGCCGGCCGAGTTCGCCAAGGCCACGGTGCTGATGGCCTTGGCGGCCTATCTGGCCGACGAGCGCAGTGACGAGGTGTCGTACCCGCGCTTTCTGGGCGGGCTGATCATGGTGGGCGTTCCGTCGGCACTGATCATCATCCAACCCGACCTCGGCTCGTCGACAGTGCTGGTCGCGATGGCCATGGGCGTGTTGTTGGTCGCCGGAGCGAAGCCCAAGTACATCGCCCTCGTCAGTTTCATGACCGTTGCCACGGTCGCTGCCGCACTGATCAGCGGCATCATCAGCACCTACCAGATCGGTCGGATCCGCGTGTTCTTCAACCAGGACACCACCGATCCGGCGCTGAAAGACCTGGCCTATCAGCCACAGAACGCCATTCGGGCGATCGCCACGGGTGGCATCACCGGCAAGGGTTGGCTGGCTGGCCCGTTGACGAACGCCAAGAACGACATCCCCGTGCAGTGGGCCGATTTCCCGTTCTCGGCCATCGGAGAGCAGTTCGGGCTGGTCGGTTGCGGGGTCATCATCGGCCTGTTCGCCCTGCTGTTGCTGCGCATCTGGCGCATCGCCCACCTGTCGAAAGACATGCTGGGCACATACCTGTGCGCCGGCGTGTTCACGATGATTCTGTGGCAGGTGTTCCAGAACGCCGCCATGACCATCGGCCTGATGCCGGTCACCGGTTTGCCGATGCCATTCATCTCGTACGGCGGTTCCAGCTTGCTGACCTTCTTCGCGTTGCTGGGCCTGGTGCAGAACGTGCACATGCGCCGCTATCGATGATCCTGAGCAGTCCGGCTATCACCGCAATGGGTGGCATAACTCGCGCATACGGTGGTCGAGGATGCCCGGTTGCACGATGAACTGCCGGTAGACTCACTGGAAAACATCGGCGTCGCGACACCGTGTCACGACCCCGGTGCACAACATCCGGGGAGCGTTTCCCCATCTCCACCGACGGCTGCGCCACGCACTGCGGCGCACCCTTGGGTGCGGTGGAGCTTCGTAAGCAACTGATCGAACAAGACGAACGAGCGGCAGTCGCTCTGCGCCCGAACGTTCGTCGCTGGTCACACCGCCGGAGCGGGGTGCGCAGCAGAAGGGATTCCGTCCATGGACGAGACACGATTCGAGGCTGCGGATGAACCGCAGCCGGCGCTCGGCGCGCCCGCGTTCCCCGCCGACCCGCACATTGCCCGGCCTGGCCACCGCCAGCTGCGCGGTGACACGGCGCCGGACGCCGGGGCGCAGGACACCGGAACCCCAGACGAACTTGCCGGAGACGAACGGGCTGGTGACGATGGGGCGCCGAGCGACGACCAGCTCGCGCCGATGCCCATCGACGACGCCGACATCGCCGGCGACGGAAGTGTGCGCCCGGCGGTGAAGAAGCGTCGCCGCGGGTCGCGCGGCGGCAAGGGCCGCAAGAAGCCGGCGTCGGCGGACGGTCAGGCGGATGCCGAATCGACAGACGATGCAGAGTTCGACGACGAGTTCGACGACGATGCCGCTGACGATGTCGCTGACGCGCCGAACGACACCGATGGCCAGGCCAGCGAGGCCGACGCCGAATCGACCGACGAGTCAGCGCCAGCCTCGCCTGCTCGCGCACCTCGGGCACCTCGTGCGCCTCGATCACCGCGAGTTGCGGCGCCCAGCACCCCGGCGATCGAT
>JANNFQ010000581.1:0-1987 GCA_031380045.1 Acidimicrobiaceae bacterium | reverse complement strand
CGACGAGCGGCCAGCCGCGCAGATCCCCGAGGCCGAGCGCGACTACTACCTCGAGCGTCTGTACCCCAGCTTCGGCAACCTCGCCCCGCGCGACATCTCGTCACGCGCCGCCAAGCGAGCGGTCGACAGCGGGCGCGGTGTCGGCCCGCTGAAGAACGGGGTCAACCTCGACTTCGCCGATGCCATCGCCCGTCTGGGCAAGGACGTCGTGAAAGAGCGCTACGGCAACCTGTTCGACATGTACGAGCGCATCGCCGGAGAAGACCCGTACAGCACGCCCATGCGCATCTACCCGGCCAGCCACTACACCATGGGTGGCCTGTGGGTCGACTACGAGCTCATGACCACCATCCCCGGCTTGTACTGCGCGGGCGAGGCCAACTTCAGCGATCACGGCGCCAACCGTCTGGGCGCCTCGGCACTCATGCAGGGACTGTCCGACGGCTACTTCGTGTTGCCATACACCATTGGCAACTATCTCGCGCCGTTGTTGAACAAGCCCATCCCGAACACCGATCATGCAGAGTTCAAGGCCGCCGAGACCCAGGCCCGGCAACGGTTCCAGGCGTTCCTCGACATCAAGGGCACGCGTTCGCCCGATCACTTCCATCGCGAGCTCGGCCAGATCATCTGGGATTACTGCGGCATGGAGCGCACAGAGCAGGGCTTCGAGAAGGCGCTGTCCGAACTGCCCGCGCTGTACGACGAGTTCAAGAAAGACCTACGCGTCACGGGTGACGCCCAGTCGGTCAACCAGACGCTCGAGAAGGCAGGCCGGGTCGACGACTTCTTCCAGCTGGGCATGCTCATGTGTCGCGACGCGCTCGATCGTCGCGAAAGTTGCGGCGGTCACTTCCGCGCCGAGTACCAAGACGACGAGGGCGAGGCAAAGCGCGACGACGAACACTTCGCACATGTCGCCGCCTGGGAATGGACCGGCGACCCCATGAAGGCCATTCGTAACGTCGAGCCGCTCGACTTCACCACCGTTCATCTCGCCACCCGGAGCTACAAGTGAGCCATCACCTCTCTGACATCAAGCTCAAGATCTGGCGACAGGCTGGGCCCGATTCAATGGGCCGGTTCGAGAGCTATCTCGTGCCGTCGATCAGCGACGAGGCATCGTTCCTCGAGATGCTGGATGTGCTGAACGAACAGCTCATCAGCGAGGGGCGCGAGCCGGTGGTGTTCGATCACGACTGCCGCGAGGGCATCTGTGGCACGTGTTCGCTGATGATCGATGGCCAGGCGCACGGGCCGCAGCGAGGCACCGCCACGTGCCAGTTGCACATGCGCAAGTACCAGAGCGGCGCCGAGATCGTCATCGAGCCATGGCGAGCCGCGGCCTTCCCGATCATCAAGGACCTCATGGTCGACCGGGCGTCGTTCGATCGCATCATCGAGGCCGGTGGTTACATCACCGCCGACACCGGCGGCGCGCCCGACGCCAACCTCAACCCCGTGCCCAAACCGGTTGCCGATGCTTCGATGGATGCCGCCGAGTGCATCGGCTGCGGCGCCTGCGTGGCCGCATGTCCCAATGGTGCAGCCAACCTGTTCACGGGCGCCAAGATCGCCCACCTGAACCTGCTGCCGCAAGGCCAGGCCGAGCGCTTCTCGAGAGTCGAGAACATGGTCGAGAAGATGGACGAATACTTCGGTTCGTGCACGAACCACGGCGAGTGCGAGGCCGCGTGCCCCAAAGAGATCTCGATCGATGTGATCGCGCTGATGCACCAAGACTTCCGCACGGCCAAGTTCAAGAACCGCAAGTCGCTCTCGCGCAACTGACTCGCGTCAGCGCTCGATCAGTGCCTCGTAGCGGTTCGAGGCGGCTTGGTCGCCGTGCACCAACGCCAGATCCAGCCACACGGTGCCGGGTGCGTCAGGCACGACGAAGCGCACGACGCCCACGCGCACACAATCGTCGGGGGGCACATCACCCTGCCACTGCCATCGATGGCTGCCGCCCGGCCAGCTGAGTGTG
>JANNFQ010000572.1:0-3459 GCA_031380045.1 Acidimicrobiaceae bacterium | reverse complement strand
GTTCCCGGTCAGGCAATCGACGTGGGCTTCACCATCCGCCAGCACGGGGTGACACCCATCGACCTCGACGAGGGAGTCGGCATCGAGATCACCGCTGCCGACGGCACGGTCCAGCAGTTTCCAGCAGTGCTGCAAGGGGCGACGGGTCACTACGTCGCATCGGTGGTGTTTCCTGTCGTCGGTGACTACACGTGGTCGGTGCAGCAGGGCTGGTTTGCGCCGCAGGAGCTCGGGACGTTGACCGTCGGCCCCGCTCCTGGTGCCGGCGGCGACTACCGGTTCCCCGCCGTCCTTCGCTATGGCCTTCCTGCGCTGGCTGTTGTGCTGGGGGCGCTTGCCCTTGCCGACGTGATCGTGAACCGCCGGCGCCGCCGCACGGTTGCGGCGTGAGCCGACCAGGACTGTTGGCTGCGTGCGCGGCGATCGTTGCGGTGGTGGCGACCTTCGTCGGCTGGCAGACCGGGCCGACATCGTCCGGTGCCACGAGCGCCGGTGTCTCGGCGCCGCTCACCGGAGCGCAGTTGTTCCATGCGAAAGGCTGCGCAGCCTGTCATCGAGGTCCGGAATCAAGCTCGGGCATCGACGGATTTCCGCCCTTGGACGATGCTGCAGCGTGGGCAGGCGACCGTCGCCCGGGCATGAGTGCGAGCGACTACCTGGCCGAGTCGATGCGTACTCCCGCCGCCTTCCTGTCGCCGGCCTGGAACAGCGGAGGTAGCCCCACGACAGCGATGCCCGACCTGGGCCTGACCGAAGCAGAGATCGACGCGCTGGTCGACCATCTGCTGCAAGGCTGAGCGCCGCTGATCGACGAACCAGAGCACTCACTCGTGCGGCGAGCCACCGCAGGCGACCCCGCGGCATTCGGCGAGCTGCTGGCTCGCCATCGATCCAGCGCGCTCCGGGTAGCGACCGTGGTGCTGGGTACCGCGACAGGATCGGACGATGTGGTGCAGGACGCCGACGTGCGTGCCTGGCGGGCCCATAGCACCATCGATCCCGAGCGTGGATTTCGCAGCTGGTACTTGCGAGTGGTCGCCAACGCCGCCAAGAACACTCGCCGCTCGATGGGCCGTCGGGCGGCGCTGGAGCTACGCGACGTGCGCAGCGAAGCCCGGACGGCCGCGCCCGACCCGGCCGACCGGGCGGTGACCGAAGCCGAACGTCGCGCGGTGATCGCGGCCGTGAACGGTTTGGCAAGCAGTGATCGATTGGTGATCGCGCTGCGGCACTTCGAACAACTGGGCGAGGCCGAGATCGCCGACGTGCTGGGGTGCCCCGTAGGCACCGTGAAGTCGCGGCTGTCGAGGGCGATGGCCCGCCTTCGACAGCACCTGATCGACAACGACATGGAGGAGGTTCGATGATCGAACTGGATGATGACCGTCTGGCCGAGATCCTGGCCGACATCGGCCCACTGCTGGTGACAACGTCGCTCGCCGATCGGGTAGCGGGACCCGAACCCTGGACAGTGGATGTGCCGGTCGAACGGCGCCGTCCGCGGCGGTTCACGGTGCTGGCCGCGCTTGCCGCCGCGGCCGCCGTGGTGGCGGTGGTCGTCGTGGCTGTTGCGCCGTTGCGCGGCGCAGTTGCCGATTGGCTGGGCCTCGGCTCCACACGCATTCAAATCGATCCGTCACCTTCGTCGACGCAAGCCGTCCTGCCGTCCATCGACGCTGGGTTGACGCTGATCGGCCGGGATGCAGCGGGACAGCGCCTGGGTGTTGCCCTGCCAAGGCTGGACGACACTGCGCTGGGCCAGCCGTCGGGCTTCGCGTCGATGCCTGAGGGAGGTGTGCTGGCGGTGTGGCCCGACGGCTCGACCTTGTGGATCCATGTCGAGTCCATCGATGCCGACGTCTACTTCGACAAGCTCGTCGCCAGCGCGGCGGTGGTGCGACGTCTCGACGATCTGGGTGACAGCGCACTCTTGATCGTCGGCGATCACTTCCTGCAGACCCCACATCGCACGGTGGCCGCAGCCACAGCCGTGCTGTGGCGAGCGGGCGATCTGGAGTATCGGCTGGAATCCGAGCGGGACGCCGCCGGGCTCATCGCACTGGCGCGCGAACTCGCCGACGGGTGAACGTGGAGGGCGTCAGGGTGCGAGCGCCCGCAGGTCACCGAATTCTGCTGCCGTACCGGTAGTGCAGTTCGTGGCGCAGGGTGCCGTCGGCACGCCATTTGCGGACAGCGGCGAGTGCATCGGGCCCGTCGTGGCGACGGCCGGCGCAGTAGCGCTCTTCATAGTGCACGCCGCCGCTGGAGTAGTAGCCACGCACGGCGGGGGTGTGTTCGTCGGGATCGTCCAGCACGCCATTGCGGTAGTGCATCTCGTACTTCACCTGCCCGTCGCTGCGGTGCACGCGGTAGGCGGGATAGCCCTTGGTCGGGTCGTCCAGATGCCCGCCTGCGTACCAAGCCACATAGCGTTGGGCGCTGTCGAACGAGCGACGGACACGGCCGGTGAAGTCGGCCGGGATGTCGTTGTCGTCGGTGATGTCGATCGTGTTGATCACCCGAAATGACATCGAGTTGGGAAGCAGCTCCATCAACACCAGCCTCTGCTACCAGGTCGCGTTGAACGGCGAACAGTTTCCACGACTGGTTATCGAACTGTCGGCCCTGGTACTTGAGTCGACGATGCGCCCGCCGCCAACAAGCAGCCTCAGATCGATCTGCTGTATTGCACCTCGACCACGGGGTTCGGCGGCTGTGTTGCGGTCTGCGGGCCCTCCCACAGCATCTCGCGCCCACTGGCGCGCCACCCGGCCTTCTCGTAGAAGGCTCGGGCGCGAGGATTGTCGCGCAGCACCCACAGCACGACACTGCTGAACTGTCGTTCGGCCAGCCGATCGAGCGAGCTGGACATCAGCCGAGCGGCCGCACCGCTGCCCCAAGCGTCGGGATGCAGGTAGAAGCCATAGACCTCGCCAACGGTGCCGCCCAGGGCAACGGCGCCGCCGTCGTGCACGGTGCCAACGCCCATCGACGTCGCGAGGGTCTCGGTACCGCTCTGGTCGCAGGTCGGCTGCTGGCGTTCAGACCCGAAGTGCGACAGGCCGACGACCCGGTCGTCCAGCACCGCCACGTACAACTCTGAGTCGTTGAACTCCTGCCACGACCACAGCCGCCAACGGTCCAGGCGTTCGCGTTCGAACTCGGGTGCGTCCAGGTACTCATCGGGGAACAGCCCGCGATAGCCGACCCGCCAGCCCTGCACATGAGCATCAGCAATGTCGTCGGCATCGTCGATGACCGCGGCGCGCACGTGGATCACCCGCTCAGTGTGTCGTGGTCGGTGTGCCGGCACCGAGCGAATTTCGAGGTGCGTGCCCGAGGGGCGCAGCGGGTCAGACGGCCAGCAGGTCGCGGGCGCCGGTGTCGCTGCTGGGATGACGCAACTTGCTCATCGCCCTGGCCTCGATCTGGCGGATGCGTTCGCGGGTGAGGTTGAAG
>JANNFQ010000564.1:0-2251 GCA_031380045.1 Acidimicrobiaceae bacterium | reverse complement strand
GCGCCCGACGACCACTGAGCGATGACCACTGAGCGGCCGCCAGGATGTCGTCGAACAGTCGACGAGACAGGGGGCTTGGTGATGAACTCGGCCACTGCGTCTCTCGTTCAACGTTCGCTCGGCGGGCGACTGGGCAGCAAGCCGACTTCGACACGACAGCTCCAGGATGTGTCCAAGCTGAGCGATCGCCATCGAGAAGTGTTGAGGGCGCATGATGCGCGGCGCTGCCACGCCGGTCGACCGCGCCGCGTCGTGGAAGTGGGCACCGAGTCGCAGTTCTGCCTCGTCGACCGGCGAGAACGACCGCTTCACTGCCCAGCTGCCCGAATCGGCACCTCATCGGGCATCGCCCAAGTGTGACCGACCAGGTCGGATGCAGATGAATTCGTGATCTGCGACGAATGGACAGGATCGGCCGGCGATCGACGATAGGGTCGCAGGTCGCGGCCTACGTTTGGGTCGCTGATGAGAAACGAGAAAACATAATGCAAACCGGAACCGTGAAGTTCTTCAACGCCGAGAAGGGCTTCGGATTCATTGCCCGCGAAGGCGGAGCGGACGTGTTCGTCCACTTCTCCAACATCCAGGGCAACGGCTACAAGTCGCTCGACG
This sequence comes from Acidimicrobiaceae bacterium, assembly GCA_031380045.1. GTDB lineage: Bacteria > Actinomycetota > Acidimicrobiia > Acidimicrobiales > Ilumatobacteraceae > VFMC01. The sequence continues at coordinate 1,639 of JANNFQ010000564.1, read as the reverse complement.
AGGGCCAGCAGGTCGAGTTCGAGGTCGCACCCGGACGCAAGGGTGACGAAGCCACCAACGTCAGGGCAATCTGATTTCTGCTGCTGACACGGCGTCGGCACCAGCCGACGACGTCGATCTGGGCCGGGTACTCCGTGCCATTCAGCAGGGCGACGATGCCAACAAGCTCGCCGACAACGCGCAGCTTGCCTCTCAACTCAAACTGACGTTGACGGTGGTCGCGTCGATCCTCGAAGATGCGAAGGAACGCTCGCTCATCTGGGGTCAACGAAGCGGTGACAAACCGGGTCCCTGGTTCAAGGAACTCGAGCTCACCGTGCAAGGGCGACGTTTTCTCGTCGTCAAAAACACCGTCTGACGGCTTTCACGACCACCGCCTGACCGTTGTCCGACCTTGCGTCGGCCGAGCGGTCAGGCGGTGTCATTTTTGCCGTGAGACCGAAACGGTCACACAGCGATGCCGGCGTGCTGCTTGATCTCGGTCTCAGTAGCGGACTTGCCCGAACACCTCACGAACCAATGGCTCGAAGTGCTCGAGAGGTTCGGTGGGGCCGTCGGGATCGAAAGCGATCTGGTCCCAGTCGTCGGTGAACTGCTGGCACAGCGCGAACCACGATTCGTCGCGGAAGTTGTCGCGCAGGTCGGTGGGCATGCCGAAGTGGTTGTAGTAGTGCCGACCCTGAAAGTCCTGGTGATGACGGATGCAGTAGTACACGTCGGGCCGAACGTACGGCTTCAGGATTTCGGCGGCAATGGCGCCGTGGTTGGGCACGCTGACTGCCTTGCCGATGTCGTGGCACAACGACGCCACCACCATCTCGGTGTCGGCACCGGCGCGCTGCGCGTAGGTGGCGGTCTGCAGGCAATGCGTCAACTGGTCGGTGGCGAACCCGTCGGTGATGTCACCCAACGATCGCAGCATGCCCAGCACCCGTTCGGCCACACGGCCCTGGTTGGCCCGAGTTGCCTCGCCGATGACCGCCCATTGTTGTGCAGTGGACTGATCCATGCGGGTGAACGACGGGCTGGACGTACGAGTGGCAGTCGTGGTCATACCCACCAGTGTGTCACGACCGGGCCGCCACAGGAACAGCCTGGCAGCGCAGAAGTTGCCACTCGGCTCGTCGCCGTACCGCCGCGGACGGAACACTGGACCGATGAGCATCACTGTTTCCTCATCGCCGAGCCCATTCGTCGCTGGAGTCGAGCAGATCGTCGAGAGCGACGAGCAGATTCGTGATGCCCTGGCCCACGCCGAGGTGCCGCCGCTGTTGCCGGCGCTGGCCTACCTGACCGGTGATCTGTCGCTGTTGCGTCCTGAGTTGCGGCCGGATCCGCTGATGATCGGGTTGCCGCAAGGCGGTCTGACCGACGAGCAACAGGCCACAGCGCGGGCGATGGCGCTGGATGTGCTGACCGCGTACCGAGATGCAGGCTGCCGGCCAGCCGAGCCGCCAACCGATACCGATCTGCAGAGGATCTTGGAGTTCACAGTGGGTGGAGTCGACATGGCCGCATATCTGCCACTGCTGGAAGAAGAACTGGCATATCGAGGCGAGGATCGCCGGGCACCGAACTGGACGATCGACCAGGTCGCGCCGAGGCGAGATTTCAGCGAGCCAGAAATCGCCTCGCTGGC
>JANNFQ010000561.1:0-2480 GCA_031380045.1 Acidimicrobiaceae bacterium | reverse complement strand
TCTTGGCAGGCGCCTTCGCCACGGCCTTCTTCACCGGGCTCTTCCTCGCAGCAGCAGCTTTCTTGGCAGGCGCCTTCGCGCCCGCCTGCTTCACCGGGCTCTTCTTCGAACTGGAAGTCGTGACGGCGCTCGTCGTCTTGGCCACCGGTGCAGCAGGCTGCTTCTTGGCGCGCAGGCCGAGCTGGGCGGCGATATCTTCGATACGGTCTTCGACATCGTCGATTCGATCGGCAACGCGGCCGAGTTGCTTGGCGATCTCTGACTGAATCGTCGACACCAATTGCTCGGTGGACGAACGACCACGCTCGACCAATTGGCGAACGGTCTTTTCGGCGTCCTTGCGTCGGACCTGACCGTTGTGGACGAACTCGTTGACGAGCTTCTCGGCGTTGCTCTGCGACATCTCGGTGAAGTGTGCGCCAGCATCGAGAAGACGCTTCAGGACAGGGGTTCCAGGCATCGCGCAAGTGTACCGTCCGCCGTCCGCCGACGATCGACCACCTGCGCATGAACCACGTTCCAACGCGAACGAAGATCAGCCCGTCCCGACCGACGCCAACAGCAGGGCGGCGATGCCACCGAGGTCGTCGGCGGTCATGTCAGGAACGGGGTCGACCACACTGCCCTTGGACGTGACGCCAGACCACACCTGCGCATACCTGCATCCAAGCTCGCGGGCGAGCCTACCGTCGGTCGACGGACGGTCGCCCACCATCACAGCGGACAACGCGGCGGACTCGCCCACCGTCAACCTGACCAGATCTGCCATCGGTCGGTAGGGCTTGCCCGCGATCTCCGGCACGGCCCCCGACCCCACACTGACCGCAGCCAGAATGGCACCGCCACCTGGGATAGGGCCGTCGGGTGTTGGATACGTCGCGTCGTCGTTCGTACCGATCAGCCGGGCGCCGCGATGCACCGCCGTTGCTGCGCGTCGCAATCCCTCGTAGTCGAAGTTGCGGTGGAAGCCCACCATCACTGCCTCGCACGGCCCATCGGACACCACGACGCATCCCCGCGCCTGAACCGCTTCCACCACGCCGGGGCCGCCGCACACCAGCACCCGTTCGCCGGGCTCCACCAGCACTGCCGCCGCCAACGCCGAAGTCAGGACATCGCCCACTGCTGCAACACCGATCAAGGCGAGCGCTGTCTCTTGCTCGGCGATCGTCGAGGCCGAGTTGTTCGTCACGAACAGCACTCTGCTGCCAGCGGCACGCAGGGCGGCGATGGCATCGACCGAACCAGCGATGGCACGGTGTGCCAGCCAAACCACCCCGTCCAGGTCCAACAGCACCACCGGCGCCAGCCTTCCCCGCACAATGCCCGCCGATTGCACGCACCCCGACCGACCTGACTCATCCGACGACACCATCTGGCCATCGTGGCACGTGAGCTGCCAGTCTGTAGGTGTGCCTCGCTTCGAACCATTCCCCGCCCTGCGCTATGGCCCTCAGGTTGCGTTGGACGACGCCAGCGCACCGCCCTATGACGTGCTGTCGGCCAGTGATGTACAGCAACTGCGAGCGCGACACGACCACAACATCGTCGAGGTCGATGTGCCTGGGCCCGACGACGACCCGACTCGCTACCAGCGAGCCGCCGACACGCTGCAGCACTGGCAGCGCGACGGCACGCTGGTACTGGATTCGGCGCCCACATTCACGCTGTATCGAATGCGTTTCGTGACCGAGGACGGCAACGAGCGCCACACCGTGGGCGTCATCGGCGCACTGGAAGTCGTCGACGAGGGGGCCGGCGGCGTGTTGCCACACGAGCGCACCACACCCAAGGCCAAGACAGATCGGCTGGACCTGACGCGAACCACCGCAACCAACCTGTCGCCGGTATGGGGACTGTCGTTGACGGCTGGCCTGACCGAGTTGTTGCGGGCCACTGGTGTGGTGGTCGGTCGATGCGTCGACGAGGCCGGCAACGAGCACACCGTCGAGCGCATCGACGATCGCAACCGCATTGCCGCCATCTCGCGCGCCGTGGCCGCCAACCCGGTACTGATCGCCGACGGCCATCATCGCTACGCCATCAGTCGCACGTATCGCGACGAGCGTCGGGCTACCGACGGCGCCGGCCCGTGGGATCTGACGCTGGCCTACGTGAGTGAACTGGTCGATTCGCAGCTGAGCATCGATGCCATCCATCGCCTGTACAGCGCGTGCTCGATGGAACAGTTGACCGAAGCACTGGCGCCCTCGTTCCAGCTCCAGCCGGCCGGCCCGGTCACGGCCGCCATGTCGCGTGGTGTCGTCGAACGAGGGGCCTTGTGCCTGGTGCACCCGGATGGCACCGGAACCTGGCTGACGCCGAGGCCCGAAGCGTTCGTGGGTGTTCGCGACTTGGATGGCGCATTGCTGGAACATGCGCTGCGCGATGTGGACATCGATGTCAGCTACCAGCACGGGGTCGGCAACGTGGTCGACCTGGTGTCGTCGGGTGCGGTGGCAGCCGGGGTGTTGATCAGG
>JANNFQ010000551.1:0-8402 GCA_031380045.1 Acidimicrobiaceae bacterium | reverse complement strand
CGGCGATCCAGGCGGCCCACGATGCCGGCGCGTGGGCATCGTGGTTGTCGGGCAGTGGGCCGACCGTCGCCGCGATGTGCGCGATCGACGACGCCACGGCGATCGCTGCATCGCTGCCCGGAAACGGTCACACCAAAGTGCTGCGCATCGCTCACCAGGGTGCCGCGATCGTCGACACGTACACTTGAGCGCATGGCCGATGGCGACGAGATCCCCGATCGGGTCGTCGCCAGCGCCCTCGAGTTCGCCGTCGGCATTGCCGCCGCCGGCATCAAGTTGCGGCCCCCGTTGCCGTTTCCGGCCGAGCTCAAGCCCTTCCTGAAGTTCACCAAGTTGCCTGTGAAGGCGTTGCGCGACGTCCGTCGGGCAGTGGAGAGCGATCGGGACTTCATGGGCAAGCTGGCATCGGTCGCCGTCCCAGAACTGGTGGACGACGCCGGCATGTTGTGGCTGACCCGTCCGGCCGGATGGTTGGAGAGCTTGACCGAACTGGCCCGATCGCACCGGGCAGCAACGCTGGATGCGACGGCCGAGTTGCGGCGGGCCGAACGGCGGCGAGAGGCAGCCGAGCAGGCCACCCGACGCGCTCTGGCAGAGGTTGCGTCGCTACGCCGCGAGCTGGGCCGCACCAACCAGGCGCAGGTCGAGACCGCCGCCGAGGTCGAGCATCTGCGTCGAGAACGTGAGTCGTTGCGCGGCCAGGCCGCAACGCATCAGGCCGAACTGCGACGCGCGATCGACCGCCTCTCCACGGCCCAAGCCCGGCTGGAAGCACAGCGTGCCGAGGCCACTGCAGCGGTTCGTCGTGCTGCCGACGCCGAACGAATGCGCGATGCCGCGTTGGCCGATCGGGCCGCAGGCGTTGCCGAGCCGACGCCCGACAACAGCATTCGAGCAGTGTTGACCGGGGCTGCGCGGGTTGCCGCCGACCTGGCTGAGCAAGCGCATCAGGCGCGCACCATGTCGATCGAGTTGGGGCGGCTGGCAGGCCGGCTGGAATCGTTAGAGCCCGGAACGTCGCTGGCGGCTGTAGCGACGCCCGCATCGACGGCCAGTAACAGGAAGCGCCGGTCCAACGGTCGCAAGCCGGTCGCCCTGCCGGGCGGCGTGTACGGATCGTCCAGCGATGCCGCTGAGTTCCTGGTGCGCCGTGCCGGAACGGTCGTGCTGGTCGACGGCTACAACGTGGCCAAGTTGGGCTGGCCTCGGCTGGATCTCGAGGAACAGCGAGAGCGCTGCATCGAGACGTGTGAGGACGTGGCCCGCCGATTCGGCGCGAACATCGCCGTGGTGTTCGATGGCACGACCGTTGCGGGTGCCAACGCCGCCGGCCGCCGATTGGTGCGCGTGTCCTTCTCGCCCGAGGGCACCATCGCCGACGACGTGCTGCGTGCCGAGGTCGATGCGATCGCCGACGATGTGCCGGTGCTGGTCGTCAGCAACGACCAGGCCGTGGTGAGCGACGTTCGGACGATGGGCGCCAACACGTTGACGAGCGAACAGTGGCTCGAGCTCGGTCGCCGCTGAGAAGGCGGTGCAGGGAACTACGTCACACCCGCAGCGCATCATCGAACCATGAACGAGACGCCCATCACGATCTCCTGCGAATCCTGCGTCATGCAGCACACCAACGCCTGTGCCGACTGCGTCGTCACGTTCATGTGCCAGCACGACCGGCCCCACGATCAGCCTCCCGACCACGCCATCGTGTTCGACATCGCCGAGCAACGGGCAGTGCGTCTGCTCGCTGCAGCGGGTCTGGTGCCTACGCTCAGGCATCGTGAGGTCATCCAGAACCACGCCACCCGATCTGGGTGACGCATGCCTGCCCGACTCGTACGTCCACGAACTCACCGCCATTGCGTCTGGCCACGGCATCACGCACACGGGCGTCGCGCCATCCAGCGTCATGCAGCGTGCTCGCGACGCGTTGCTGGGTCGTCGCCAGGCCGGTCTGCACGACGGCATGTCGTTCACGTACAAGAACCCCGAACGGTCCACCGATCCCGACCGGGCCGTGGCTGGTGCTCGTGCCGTGTTCGTGGCTGCTCGCCCGTATCTGCTCGACCAGCCGCCCAGCGATCTGCCCGACGGCACTCCGCCCCCCATCACAGGACGGGTGGCTCGCTATGCATGGACCGATCACTACGGCCCATTGCGGGCCGGCCTGCAGGCGGTGGCACTGCGATTGCGGCACGACGGCTGGCGGGCGGTCGCGTTCGCCGACGACAACTCCATGGTCGACCGCGAGGTTGCGTACCTGGCGGGCCTGGGCTGGTTCGGCAAGAACGCCAACCTGCTGCTGCCCGGGGCAGGCAGCTACTTCGTGTTGGGCAGCGTGGTCACGACAGCGCCCCTTCCCGTGGCCGCCGCCCCCATCGACGACGGTTGTGGGTCGTGTCGGCGCTGCCTCGATGGCTGCCCCACCGGCGCCATCGTGCAGCCGGGTGTCGTCGATGCCGCTCGCTGCCTGGCCTGGCTGCTGCAAAAGCCCGGCATCTTCGACCGCAGGTACCGGCGGGCACTGGGCGACCGCATGTATGGCTGCGACGAATGCCAAGAGGTGTGCCCGCCAACGGTTCGGCTGGGCCAGCGGTTCCAGCAGCCCACTACCAGCGGTGTCGAACCGTGGGTCGATGTCATCGGGTTGTTGGCCAGCACCGATGCACAGATCATCGACCGTTGGGGGCGGTGGTACATCAGCCACCGCGACCCACGGTGGCTGCGGCGCAACGCACTGATCGTGCTGGGCAACGTGGCCGTAACCGGCACCGCGGCCGCGGCCGACCACCGGGTGACCAGCACCTTGGCGCGCTACCTTGCCCACGATGATCCCATGCTGCGCGCCCATGCCGTGTGGGCGGCGCGCTCGTGCGGGCTCGATCACCTGCTGCCTGCGACCGACCCGCATCCCGACGTCGTTGCCGAACTGACCGCGCCGCTGTGAAGCACCTGCTGGTCACCAACGACTTCCCACCCAAGATCGGCGGTATCCAGTCGCTGTTGTGGGAGTGGTGGCGGCGGCTGCCACCGCAGTCGTTTGCCGTGCTCACGTCGCCGTACCGGGGTGCGACCCAGTTTGACGCAGCGCAACCGTTCCACATCGAACGGGTGCGCGAACCAGTGCTGTTGCCGCATCCATGGATGGTGCGGCGCATCGACGAGATGGCTCGACGCGTGGGGGCGGGGTTGATCGTGCTGGACCCGGCAGTGCCGCTGGGGCTAGTGGGCCCGTCCCTGAAGCTGCCGTACGACGTCGTGCTGCACGGGGCCGAGGTCACGGTTCCGGGGCGGCTGCCGGGCTCGAAGCAGGCGTTGGCACATGTGCTGAACAACGCCCGCCATGTGATTGCGGCGGGGGGCTATCCGGCCGCCGAAGCCGAACGTGCAGCCGGTGGCCCGCTGCCCACCACGGTGGTTCAGCCGGGTGTCGACGTGCAGCGCTTTCGCCCGCTGAACACCGCCGAACGGGTGGAGGCACGGCAGCACTTCGGTCTGCCGGTCGACGCCGATCTGATCGTCGGCATCAGCCGGCTGGTACCCAGGAAGGGCTTTGACACCGCGATCCGGGCGGTGGCGCGCATGCGTGCAGCGCGACCCGACCTGGTACTGGCCATTTCGGGCGGCGGGCGTGACGACGCACGGCTGCGCCGGCTGGCGGCCGAACTGAATGCTCCGGTGCGCTTTCTTGGTCGGGTCTCGAACGACGACCTGCCCCGTCTGTACGGCTGCGCCGACGTGTACACCATGCTGTGTCGCAACCGCTGGGGCGGGTTGGAGCAAGAGGGCTTCGGCATCGTGTTCATCGAGGCTGCGGCGTGCGGTGTGCCGCAAGTGGCCGGCGACAGCGGGGGTGCGGCCGAAGCAGTCGCCGATGGCGAGACCGGCATCGTCGTACGGCATCCCGACCACATCGACGAGGTCGTCGCCGCCTTCACACGGCTGCTCGACGACCAGCCGCTTCGGGCGCGCATGGGTGCAGCAGCGCGCGTGCGCGCCCAGACCCAGTTCTCGTACGACGTCTTGGCCGAGCGGTTGGGTCGGGCCCTTGGCGCGCTGCCATGATGGTCAGCGCATGAGCGAGCCCCAACAGCCGACGGCACTCGTCCGGTTCGACGTCATCGGTACCCTCGTGTTCGGCCTTGTCGTGGTGGTGGGCATGGCCTTCAGCGACGCGCGGCCGGTGCAGATCATGTTCGGTATCGTGTCGATGGTGCTGTTCACCATTGGTGCCGTCGGGTGCCTGTGGGCCTACGTCAGCGCTCTCGAACGCTCGCGAAGTGACGAGATCGGCGTGGCCAACCTGTACCTGTTGACCGGTCCAACTGCGCCAACGGGCATCAAGCGCACCATGACCCTGGCCCTGGCCGCACAGGTCGTGCTGTCGTTGACGGGCGCCATCGTGGGTGCGGCCGGTCTGTCGGGCAACCAGGTCAACGCGCTGGCATTCGGCATCCTGGTACCCATGTTCGGGTTGGCGCTGAACGCACTCTGGGCAGTCCGGCATGGGCACTTCGGGCCCCGCCTCGAGAAGTCCGTCCAACCTTCGAACCGCAAGATCGGCTAGAACATCAGCCATGGCAGAACAGGCCTCGCAGACAACGACCATCGCTTCCGCGCCCGAACGGGTGTGGGCGATCGCTGCCGACGTCGAGCGTTACCCCGAGTGGGCCAAAGATGTGAAGGATGTCGTCGTGCGGGCGCGCGACGGCGAGGGCCGCCCTACCGAGGTCGAGTTCCGCGCATCGGCCCTCGGGCGAAGCACTCACTACACACTCGGCTACGACTACGCCGACGCGCCAACGGTCCTGGCATGGCGGTTGATCCGCGGCGACATCATGAGCACCGTCGATGGCGCCTACCACTTCTCACCCACACCCGATGGTGGCACCGAGGTGCGCTACGACCTGACCATCGAACTGGTCGTACCACTGCCCGGCTTCGTCAAGCGTCGCGCCGAAGTGCGAATTCTCAACACCGTCCGCGAGCTGAAGGCTCGCGCCGAGGCGTGACGCCTGCCGCGGTCGGCATCGACGTTGGCGGCACCAAATGCCTTGGTGTCGCGGTCGACGCCAACGGATCGGTGTTGCGTGAGTTGAAGGTGCCCACGCCGAATGATGTCGACCAGCTCGTCTCGACCTTGGCGTCCATCGCGCAGCAACTGGACGCGCCGGGTTCGGTGGGCATCGGTGTGCCGGGTCTGGTCAACCGAGACGGCGTGCTGTTGGCGGCGCCCAACGTCACCGCCGTGCGCAAGCTGCCGCTGCGACAGCGGGTTCAGCAGGCCAGCGGCCTGAAGGTGTTCGTCGACAACGACAACACGGTCGCTTGCCTGGCCGAGTGGCGATACGGCGCCGGACGTGGGTGTGACGACTTCGTACTGGTCGGGCTGGGAACAGGCATCGGCGGCGGGTTCGTCTCGGGCGGTGCGTTGCAGCGAGGGCATCATGGTTTCGCCGGAGAGTTCGGTCACATGATCGTCCAGCCACACGGGTTGCCGTGCCCGTGTGGGCAGCGCGGCTGCTGGGAGCGATACGCGTCAGGCAACGGTTTGGCCCACCTGGCACGTCAGGCCGCGCTGGCCGGCGAACTGGATGCCATCGTCGCAACTGCGGGCAGCGTCGAGGCGATCAGGGGCGAGCATGTGACCGATGCGGCGATCGCCGGCGACGCGCAGGCGCTGGCAGTCATCGATGTCTTCGCCGACTGGGTGGCGCTGGGGTTGGTCAATCTGACCAATGCATTCGACCCGGGCACCATCGTGATCTCGGGCGGGCTGTCTGCCGACCCAGACCTGTTCCTGCCGCCCATTGCCGCGTCGTACCGGGCCAACCTGTTCGCGTCAGATCTTCGGCCCCACCCCGAGCTGAAATTCGCCGAACTCGGCCCCTTGGCCGGCGGCATCGGCGCCGCCCTCCTCACCAAACTCTGAGCCCGCTCTCGGTTTGAGTCAAAGTCGCAATGCCCTGACCAGGGCCTGTGACCTCGGAGGTTGTGTCAAACCGGGGGCGGGCGGAAGTTTGCTCGAGCCTTGTTGATTGCATCCCAGGCTGCGTCGCGGCCGGCAATTCCGCCGGTTGACGACGACTTGCCGGGTTCGAGGGCCTTGTACACCTCGAAGAAGTGCTGGATCTCTTCGACCAGTTGCGGTGTGAGATCTTCCAGATCCAGCACGTCGTTCCAGCGCGGCTCGCGCGGCGGGACACACAGGATCTTTGCGTCCTCGCCCGCCTCGTCGTGCATGTACAGCACACCGAGCGGCCGCGCCTGCACCCACACCCCGGGATAGACCGGGTCTTCCAGCAGCACCAGAGCATCCAGCGGGTCACCGTCGCCACCCAGCGTTTCTGGGATGTACCCGTAGTCGGCCGGATAGGTCGTGGCGGTGAACAGTCGACGATCCAGGAAGATTCGGCCGGTTTCGTGGTCGATCTCGTACTTGTTGCGGCTGCCGCGGGGGATCTCGATGACGACGTGGATGCAGCCGTCGGGGAGCGCATTCGACATGCCCTGCATCGTGGCATACGCCTTGGCCCGTGTTGGTGGCACGACATGTCAACCGAAGCCGGTGCTGAGCCGTCGTCGCTGATCAGCGCTTGGTGGCGATGAACACCGGGATCTGGCGGTCGGTCTTGGCCTGGTACTCGGCGTATGGCGGGTACGCGGCCACGGACCGTTCCCACCAGGCCGCCTTCTCGTCGCCGTCGATCTCTCGTACCGAGACCGAAAAAGGATGGGCGCCGTCCTGGATCTGGATGTCGTCGGGATGCGCCAGCAGGTTGTGGTACCAGACCGGGTGCTTCGGCGCGCCGCCCATCGACGCGACCAACGCGTACTCGCCGTCGTGTTCGACCTTCATCAGTGGGGTCTTGCGAATCGCACCGGTCTTCGCGCCAACCGTCGTGACGACGATGATCGGCAAGCCGGTGTCTCGCAGCGTGTTCGCTTCGGTGCCCCCCGAGCGTTCGTACGCCTCGACCTGATCTCGCACCCATCCCCACGTGCTGGGCACATATTCGTTCTCTTCAGCCATGGACGGCACTGTAACGGCGAGGCGCCGTGGCGTGACGCAGCGCTCGGCACACGATATGTGGCTGCGACGCGGGCGAGGGCTGGCACTAGCGTGAGAGCCGCTATGGACTTTCGCCGCATCAGCAACCTGCCCCCGTACGTCTTCACGATCATCAACAACTTGAAGATCGAGGCACGTCGAGCAGGTGTCGATGTCATCGATCTGGGCTTCGGCAACCCCGACATCCCATCGCCGCAGATCGCAGTCGACAAGTTGGCCGAGTCTGCGCAGATCGCTCGAAACCACCGCTACTCGCTCAGCCGCGGCTTACCCAAGCTGCGCGAAGCTGCAGCCGCGCTGTATCTGCGCAAGTGGGGCGTCACGCTGGATCCCGAGCTCGAGATCACCAACACGATCGGTTCGAAAGAGGGCTTCAGCCACCTGATGTGGGTGCTCTTGGATCGCGGCGACGCCGCCATCGTGCCCAGCCCCAGCTACCCGATCCACATCTACGGGCCGCTGTTCGCCGGTGCCGATCTGCGTCAGGTGCCCATGCGCCACCTTGCCGACCCGCGCGTGCAGGGCGACTTCACCGGCGACTTCTTCGACAGCCTGACCACGGCGTACGACGTCGGCTGGCCCAAGCCGCGGGTGCTGGTCATCTCGTTCCCGCACAACCCCACCGGCGCCGTGGTCGACCTGGACTTCATGCAGAAGGTCGTCGATTTCTGCCGCGAGCGCAACATGATCGTCGTGCACGACTTCGCCTATGCCGACATGGGTTTCGACGGCTATGAACCGCCCAGCATCATGCAGGCCGAGGGTGCCAAAGAGTGCGCTGTCGAGTTGTACTCGATGACCAAGAGCTTCTCGATGGCCGGATGGCGATGTGCGTTCCTGGTGGGCAATCGCGACGTCGTGCAGGCACTGGTCAAGCTGAAGAGCTACCTCGATTACGGCATGTTCCAACCGGTGCAGATCGCCGCCACCGTCACCATGAACGAGGCGCCCGACTTCCCGAAAGAGGTCTGCGCCATCTATCAGGGCCGGCGCGACGCGTTGATCGATGGCCTCGGTCGCATCGGTTGGGACATTCCCAAGCCGAAGGGTTCCATGTTCGTGTGGGCCCCCATCCCCGAGCCGTACGCCGAACTCGATTCGGTCGAGTTCTGCTCGCTGGTGATCCGCGAGTGCGAGGTCGCCCTGTCGCCAGGGGTCGGCTTCGGCCCCGGAGGCGAAGGTTTCGCCCGGTTCGCGCTCATCGAGAACGAGCGGCGCATCGCCCAGGGCATCCGCAACCTGAAAAAGGGCCTCACCAAGCTCGGCTGACACGCGCGGACCGGAACCGGTCCGCCACCGTGTTGTCAGCAACGTTCTGACGGACGGGAAC
>JANNFQ010000519.1:0-1805 GCA_031380045.1 Acidimicrobiaceae bacterium | reverse complement strand
CCCGATCACGCTGTACCCGGCGACGCCACTGCTGCGTCGGTGTTGGGAGCTCCGCTCGAACGTCACTGCCTACGACGCTTGTTACGTCGCGTTGGCAGAGGCGCTCGACGTGGCACTCCTGACGGCAGATGCCAGGCTGGCGAACGCGCCCGGAACCCGTTGCTCGTTCCAGCTGATCTGAGGTGTGAATCCTTCTGTCGCGGATGAGGGTGGGCGCGCGGGGGTGTGGGGGCGGCAGCCCCTGCCAGGGCGGAGCCCTGTGGCTGGTGGTGTCAGGCGGCTGGTTCGAGGGTGACTCGGTGGCCCATGGTTTCGAGTTGGGCGACGAGGCGTCGTTGGTGTGCGGTGCTGTTGCGTCGTTTGTCGAAGTAGTCGCCGCCGAGGTCGGTGTAGGTCTCGCCTGTCGACAGTAGGTGCCAGGTGATGATCAGGATCGAGTGGCCCACGGCGACCGCGGCCCGGCCGGGACCGCGTCGGCCGCGGATGCGGTTGTAGCGGGCGCTGAGGTAGGGGTTCTTCGATCTGCCGGCGGCTTGGCCGGCTTCGACGAGGGCGATGCGTAGCCACTTCGATCCGTGGCGGGTTCGGCCTGATCCGCGTTTGCCCGCAGACTCGTTGTTGCCGGGGCACATGCCTGCCCACGATCCGAGATGGCCGGCGGTCGGGAAGCGGGACATGTCGGTGCCGATCTCAGCCAGGATCACCTGCGCTGTCCGGTAGGACACGCCGGGGATCCCGACCAGCAACGACACCGCCGCTTGGTGAGGGTCCAACAATGTCTCGATCTGGGCGGTGAGCTCGTCGATGGTCGCGTCGGCCTGATCGATGCGGGCCAGCATCGCCCGGCACAACAGGGCGTGATGCTCGTTGAATCGGCCCGCCAGGGCATCCTGCAGCTCGGGGATCTTCGCTCGCATCCGGCCTTTGGCCATCCCGGCGAGCACTGCCGGGTCACGTTGCCCGGCGATCAACGCGTCGATCATCTCCCGACCCGACTTCGTCAGAACGCTCGAGGCGACCGATGACAACTTGACCCCGGCATCTTCGAGGACCTTGTGCAGGCGTTGCGTCTCCCGACCGCGTTCTTCGATCACCGATTTGCGGTAGCGAGTCAGATCGCGCTGCTCACGTGTCGGGCGAGGAGGAATGAACGACGGGCGGACCAGACCATGCTCGATCAGCTGAGCCCCCCACTGGGCGTCAGCGACATCGGTCTTGCGGCCCGGCACGTTACGCATGTGCCGGGCATTGATCACCCACACCTGATCGATCTCGTCTTCCAGAACCCAGTGCACGGGTTTCCAGTACACCCCGGTGGCTTCCATCCCGACCAAGGTGACCTGGCGCTGCACCAACCACTCGGCCAACAACAGCAGCTGCGACGTAGTCGTGCGGAACTCGCTCACCTCCTCCCGACGGCCACCCGCACCGTCAGGCATGCGTGCGCACGCCATCACGGTGTCGCGGTGCACGTCCAAGAACGCGCACCGTTCAACGATCACTCTCATCACGGCTCCTTTCCATCACGACACGGTGCGTGACAGCCGGATGGGGGCCTCGTCAAAAGGAAACTGAGGTGCGTGCTCGTGGCAACAGAACGGAGCGCCCGAAACCCCCGCGTCAAGCGAACAACGGGCTCCGAACACCATAGAAAACACGACGTCTGCCCGACCGACACACCCCGATTCTCATCCGACGAGGGCGGCACCGCCAGGGGCCATGAGAGCTAAGCTAAGAGTTGACTGATCGATTCGGGGTGCTGATCCCGCTCAACCGGCAGTGTTGGTGAAGATCGGATCACCAAG
>JANNFQ010000499.1:0-2561 GCA_031380045.1 Acidimicrobiaceae bacterium | reverse complement strand
CCGGCGCCGGTGACCAGCACCCGCTTGCCGGTGATGTAGTGAGCGACGGCGTCGGGGTCGATGTCGGCCGTATCGCGACCCAACAGGTCTTCCTCGGTGACGGGGCGGATGTCGGACGTGGTTGGTGCGCCGAACATGTCGGTGACCGACGGCAGCACCAGCAATTGCAGGCCACTCTGGGCGGCAAGGGCATGCATGTGCCGCACCACCTCGCCGCCACCGCTGGGGATTGCCAGCAGCACAGCCTTCGAACCATGGGCATGCGCGACTTCGTGTAGGTCGGCCAGCGTCCCTTCCACGCGAACACCCTGAATCCGCAGATCGGACTTGAACGGGTTGTCGTCCAGCAGCGCGACGGGTCGGTACGGCCCATGGCGGTGGGCCAAGAGGTTTTGGATGATCTGGACGCCTGCGTCGCCGGCGCCAGCGATGACCAGCGGGGTGCCTAGCAGCGGGCGGTTCTTGTGATTCCGGTACGAGCGACGCGCAGTTCGGATGCCTGCCATTGCGGTCATCGAGATGCCCGTCGCCAACAGCGGAACCGACCGGGGCACCATCGAGCCGTCAGGAATCCATGCAACGACGGTCAGCAACAACCCGACGGCCATGACCGTCCAGGCCACGTAGACGATCTCGTCGAAGCTGGCGTAGCGCCAGCGACGACGATACAAACCGAACAGCAACCCGATCCCTACTTGGCCGACGATCGCGAGGGGCACGATGACACCCAAGCCATCCCACGTCATGCGTTGGAAATGGAGATCGAACCGCAGGAACGTGGCCAGCACGATGGCCGCTGTCCAGGCAATCGAGTCGAGGGCGGCCTGAATCAAGGGTCTACCCCACCTGGCCGTGCTGATTCCGCCCGCCGGTGTGTCGTCGTCGAGGGTCCGCACCCCGAGATCCTGCACTCAGTGAGGCTACCCCGTCGCTCCGCGAGCGGGAAGGGCGAACGTGCGGAGCAGACGAGTACTTGACACTCCGATGACACACGGCGTCGCTGCTCCCGCCTGCGGGTGGCGAGGTGTCAGTACTGTGATCGACGTGGTGCTCTCTGGATCGGGTCGACGAGTGGTTCTGATCGGTGCCGGCGGGCACGCCAGGGTCTGCCTCGAGGCGCTACGCGACGGCGGACACCACGTGGTCGGCGCCATCAGCCTGGACGGGCAGGGTGTGCACAGCCTGGGCGTCGAGATGTTGGGCACCGACCACGACCTCCCCACGGTGGTGCAGCAGCACCAGATCGACGCCGCGTTCCCCAGCATCGGCGACAACGCCGCACGGTGTGCTGCCACCCGCCGGTGCTCGGCCGCCGGCATCGAGATGGTCGCAGCGATCAGTCGGTACGCCATGGTCAGCTCGTCGGCGGTCGTGTGCGACGGTGCCGTCCTCATGCCAGGCGCGGTAGTCAACGCAGCATCGGTCATTGGCACGGGCGCAATCATCAACACCAATGCGTCGGTCGATCACGATTGCGACATCGGCGACTTCGTCCACATCGCACCAGGCGTGGCGCTGGCCGGAGGAATCGTCGTGGGTGAATCGGCAATGATCGGCATCGGGGCTCGCGTGCTGCCCAACCTGACCATCGGTGCGGGGGCGATCATCGGCGCAGGTGCCGTGATCACGCGCGACGTGATGGCCGGCTGCACGGTCGTCGGTGTTCCCGGGCGAGTGGTCACGGAACGTCAACGGTGATTGCTGCGGCAGAAGCGGTTCGGCGATCGGTCTCGCTGGGCACAGCGCTCGTCGGTCTGGTGCTGACAGCTCCGCTGGCACTCGCGGTCGCCCTGGCTGTGCGGCTGACGATGGGCTCGGGTGTGCTGTTTCGACAACAGCGGTTGGGCCTGGGCGGTCACCCGTTCATGTTGTTGAAGTTCCGCACCATGAAGCACGCCGAGAGCGGGCGCGAGAGCCCCGAGTTCGATGGCGAGCGCATGACCCTGTTGGGAACGTGGCTGCGCGCGTCCAGCATCGACGAACTGCCCTCACTGTGGAACTTGTTGCGCGGCGACATCACGCTGGTCGGCCCGCGCCCGCTGCCGGTGCACTACTGGCACCGCTTCCGCGGCCACGAGTACCGGCGCTTCGAGGTGAGGCCGGGCATCACCGGGCTGGCCCAGGTCAGCGGGCGCAACGCGGTCGATTGGGACGAACGGCTGTCGCTGGACGTCCGCTATGTGCGCGACCGCAGCCTGTTTGGCGACCTGCGCGTCCTGCTGCGCACGATCCCAACGGTGCTGGGCCGCGGCGGGGTATCGCACGGCGACAGCGTCACCATGCACGCACTGCCCGAGAATCGCCCCGAGCCGCCGCCCGGCTGAGGCCACCTCGATCGGGCCGGAGCACGGGCAAGTCGAGTTCGGCACGATAGGGGTGGGGTTCTCGACAGGGCCATGCTCCACGAACGTCCATCAATCGGTCCGGAGCACGGGCAAGTCGAGTTCGGCACCGTGGCGGTGGGGTTCTCGACAGGCCATGCTCCACGAGCTACCGGTTGAGTTCAGGTCGGCCGGCGAGGAGTGGTCGGCGAGACGACGCGCTGGGCGATCATGACCGTG
>JANNFQ010000489.1:0-19968 GCA_031380045.1 Acidimicrobiaceae bacterium | reverse complement strand
ATCGACGACGACATCGACGCCGACATCGACGACGACATCGACGCCGACGACCACGACGACGTTGCCCCAAACGACCACGACGACGTTGCCACCGACGACGACATCGACGACCACGACGACGTTGCCACCGACGACCACGTCGACGTTGCCACAAACGACCACGACGACATCGCCGCCGACGACGACATCGACGACCACGACGACGTTGCCCGGTGGTGGCACGGCGTTCGCTGATGGGTTCGAGTCGGGATCGACCGGCGCCTGGTCGTCGGCTGTGACGAACGCCGGTCGGCTGTCGGTGACCTCGGCTGCGAAGTTGACGGGTTCGTTCGGCCTGCAGGCCAGGATCGTCAACACCGGTGAGATGTACGTCGGCGACACCACGCCGAATGCAGCCGTTTCATTCGTGGCCGGCTTTCAGTTCGACCCCAACAGCGTGGTCGCGTCGGGCACCAAGACGCACGACGTGTTTCGGGCGATGACGGCGACCGCGACCTCGGCGATCGTCGTGCAGCTGCGTGGCGCGTCCGGCGGCTACCACGTGCGGGCGGGCACTCGTTTGGCGAACGGGACCATGAAGTACACCGCCTGGGTGGCGTTCAGCGACGCGCCGCACGCGATCAAGCTCACCTGGCTGGCCGCCTCGACCTCTACGGGCTCGAACGGTTCGATGTCGATGTCCGTCGATGGGTTCACCGCAGGGTCACTGGCCACACTGGCCAACGGGCCGGTGCGAATCGAAGAAGTTCGTCTCGGTGCCCAAGGAATCGCCGCCGGCATCTCGGGCACCGAGTACTACGACGCCTACACCTCGACCGTGTAGCTGTCGTTGCCGAAGGCGGTCGTCGTTCGACAGCCAAGGTGGCGTCGAGATCACGGACAGTGAGCAATCGTTGAGATGGAGTTGATCAGCGGTTGATCGAGCGTCGTGCTCGGTGGCGTTGACTTGCCTGATGCGTGGCGGAGGCGGTCGTCGCCAGTGTGCTCGCGGCTCGGTCATCGGTGTCGTGGCAGCTCTGGTCGTGGTGCTGATGATGCCGGCCGCCCCTGCGCTGGCGCATGCGATCGTGGAAGCGTCCACTCCCGCCGACGGCACCTTGCTGTCCGCAGCGCCCACAGACCTTCGGGTTCGATTCAGCGAACCGATCAGCGACGAGTTCATCGATGTGTCGTTCCTGACCAACTCGACCTCGATCGACGACGAGCTCGTTGGCACGGTCGATCCTGACGACCCCAGCGTGCTGGTCGTTGCCCTTCCCGCACTTGGCGACGGGCTGTACCAGATCGGGTTCGGCGTACGAGATCGCGAAGATCTGCACGAAGTTCGCGGCCGCTCCAGCTTCTCGATCGGCGACCACGCCATGGCAGCGCCCAGTCCACCGCCGGCACCACCCGCACAACCACTGGAAACCGGTGCACGTTGGCTGTTCGCCACCGGACTGGCGCTGCTGATCGGGGTGGTGATCACACGCAGCAGGTGGCCGGACGCCCCGGTGGCGTATCCGCGCCGACTGGCGCAGCTGACCGCCGTTGCGCTGGGTTTCGTCGTCGCTGGACGCATCGGCGTCATCTCGGCCAGGGCATACGACTTGCACGTTGGCATGTTCGATGGCCTGTCGGTCGTCGCCCGTACGTCTGACATGGCCCGTCTGCCGGTAGTGATCGCGGCGGTCCTCTGCGCCGTTCCGCTGTTGACTCCACACCGGTTCGGGTCGCTGGATGTCCCGCTGACGGCAAACAGGTCGCTCAGCATCCGCACGGCCCTGGCGTGGATGGCCGTGATCTGGCTGGCGCTGATGGCAGCGTGGGGCGATCACTCGGCACTCCGCGGCAGCGTCGAGCCCACGATGGTGCTCGCCAAAGCGGCGCACCTGATCGGCATCGGCGAATGGGTCGGTGTCGTGGTCGTCACTCTGCTCGTCAACGCCGGCAGCGGCCGCACCGCCTCGGCCCTCGCAGCATCGAGCAGGGTGGCAATCATCGGAGCGATGCTGACCGTTGCCTCGGGTCTGCTGCTTGCTGGTCGCATGGTCGTGTCGCTGACCGGCCTGTTTGCAACCGCCTTCGGCCAGCTGCTGGTGCTGAAGCTGATCGGTGTTGCCATCGTGGTGCTCATCGGGCTCACGCACCGCCGCTGGCGCAGGTCGGCGCCTGCGGTCATCGAAGCAATCGTTCTCGTCGGTGTGGTGCTACTGGGTGCGTCGATGGCCACGGCCGGGCCAGCCACAGACGACGCATATCGGCCCGCCCCCAGCTCGACCACATCGGGCACCGTCAACGGCCAGGTCGACGACATGATCGTGCGTCTGCGCGCCGTCCCCGCCCAACCTGGGCCGAACGACCTCGAACTGAACGTCGTGCAGACACGACGGCCGGCGACGGCGCCGATCACCGAGGTGACCGTGACGGCGATGACGGCCGTCGGATCGCAGTCGTGGACGGTCGTACCCGACGACCGTGGCGCTGCCGTGATCACCGGCGTCAACCTCTCTGAAGGCGCCGACATCATCAACGTCGCGGTCACCCGGTCGTCGCTGCCGGCGGCCGATGTCCAACTCGAGCTGACCACGAAGACGGCTCGCTACTATCACCCCGTCATCGTCAGCTCGCAGCCTGTCCGCCTGCCGTTGCAGATGCTGGCGTTAGCCATCGGAGTGCTGGCTTGCGCGGCGCTGATCACCACCTCTCGCCGCCAGTTCGACCAATGGTCGGACGCCCGCGACCGCGTCCGCACCCACTGATCCAACGCTCGAGCCGCTCGCCTGCTCGACCTCGCCTGCTCGACCTCGCCTGCTCGACCTCGCCTGCTCGACGTGAGCGCCCGGTGTTTGGGTCGTACGAGCCCACCGTGGGCGTCCCAAGCCCACAACCCACAGGATCCAGACCGACCAGACCGACGCCGCGTTCGCCAATCACCCACACTGGGCCACACAAGCCCTTCATGGGCGGCTCACGCCCACAACCCAGGATCCGTGGCCCCCCAGACCGTCGCCGGGCCCGCACCCACGGGTGATGGGCAGGCAACGCCCACCGTGGGCGTGTGGCGCCCACGACACCGAGATCTTCGATGTTCAACGAGGGGTTGGCTAGTTTGGCCACCCCGTCGATGTTGGGCATCACGAGCCCTTCGTGGCCGCCGCACGCCCACACACCACGATGAGTGACGACGCTCGGTGGGGCGACGTTAGGGATCGAACCGGTATCCGGTGCCGCGAACGGTCACCAGATGGCGAGGTGCGGCCGGGTCGGCCTCGATCCGTCGGCGCAGCCGGTGGACATGTTCGGTGACCGTGGCGACGTTCTGCCATCCGGGTTCGGAGTTCCACACCTGCTGCAGCAACTGTTCACGTGTGTAGGTACGCCGCGGCGACGAGGCCATGAAGACCAGCAGATCGAACTCACGACCGGTCAGGTTGATCAGCTGTGCTGCCAACCGCACCTCACGCGCCTGCGGATCGATGACCAGCTCGCCGAAGGTCATGGTCGCGACGCTCTCGACCGGTGATGTCCGTCTGAGCACAGCCCGGATGCGCGCGATCAACTCGCGCGGCAGGAACGGCTTGATGATGTAGTCGTCGGCGCCGATCTCGAGACCCAGGACGCGGTCGGCTTCGTCGCTGGCGGCGGTGAGCAGCAGGACTGGCACCTGGCTGATCCGCCGGATGGATCGCAGCACCGAGAATCCGTCGATGCCGGGGAGGTGGACGTCCAGCAGGACGACGTCAAAGCGCTGGGTGTCGAACAGGTCCAGCCCGCGTTCGCCACTGGTGGCCTCCGACACGATGAAGCCCTGTGCCGTCAGCCGCTCGTGCACGAACCGACGCACGTCGGTGTCGTCCTCGATCAGTAGGACGGCGGTGGCGCGCTCGTCGTTTCCACCCTCTGGCACGATTTCCAGCGTACGCCGTCAAGGTTCGATCAAGAACGATGCATCGGCCCTTGGTCGGGTCTCGCTGAGCGAGTAGTTTTGCCCCAGCACAAGTTGCGGACGGGCGGTACGCAATGATCGGAGTTTTTCAAGACGCGGCATCATCGAACAGTGAGGCGCGTTCGCCCCGGTTCGGCCGCTTCAACAATCTCGGCCGTCACCTCGCTGGCGACCTGCGGCATGCGTGGCCACTGGATGTTGTCAACGGTCTGGCGATCACCGCGGGTGTGCTGACCCACTCGGTCGTCGTGTGGTTCCACATCGTCTTTCTGGTGCAGGCGGTTGCTGCGCTGCTGCTGCCATTCCGACGGTTCGCCTTCCGATGCGCGATCTGGACCGCCATTTCGGCGGCGCTGGTCACGTGGTCGGTGGTGCAGGGACACACTCCTTCGGTCGAGCTGTCCGAATTGCCTCTGCTGACCACCGTGCTCATCATGGTGTACCTCGGGGCACAAGCGCGCTCGCACGTGGTCGAGCAGCTCACCGCGGCCCAGGCGCTGGTGGTCGAGCGGTCGCATCACGAACTCGAGTCGTTGCGTCATCAGGTCGAGCAGGCGCAACGCCTGGAGCTGTTGGGTCGGGCCAGCTTGTCCAGCGCCCACGACCTGCGCAACGTGTTCGCGGTCATCAGCGGTTGCGCCGACGAGTTGAACGAGGAGATGTACGGACGGCGTGCAGCCACACGGGTGCTCGAGATCCTCAACGCCACCGATCGTGCCCTCGCGATCATCTCCGACCTGCAACTCACCGGTAGCCAGCGCTCCATGGCCGACGGCCCCATCGATCTGCGGGCCATGACCAACCACATGGAGCCGCTGCTGCGACGGCTGACCCCCAGTCCGATCTCGTTGCAGATGACGTGCACCGATCAACCGATCTGCGTGCAGATGGACCGCACCAGTCTGTTGCAGATCTTGATGAACCTGGTGGTGAACGCCACCGACGCCATCGAGGGCCAGGGCGTTGTCAAGGTCACCTGCGAACGGGTCATTCGCCACCGCCCCGATTCGCCCATGCCCCGCTCGTCGGCTGTGCTCACCGTGACCGACAGCGGTCCCGGCATCCCCGACGATGTGCTTGCCCGCGTCTTCGAGCCGGGCTTCACCACCAAGACGGGCGAACACAGCGGCCTCGGTCTGGCCACCGTGTGGCGCATCGTGGATCGTTGGCAGGGTTCGATCGACATCGAGTCGTCGCCCAACACCGGCACCACGGTTCGGGTCGAGTTTGCGTTGTTCGACCACACGGCCCGACGTCGTGCACTGGTGGTCGTCGGCGACACTCGCGCTCGCCAGATGTTGGTCGAAGAGCTCGGCGAGCGCGACTTCGACGTCATCGCCGCGGGCGACGCGCTGGAGGCGTGCGACAACGTGATGGGGCAGCGCCCCGTCGACCTCGCACTGCTGGACGAAGCCAGCGCATCTGACCCCAGCCTGGCAACCGTGGCGCAACTGGTGAAGGTGCCTCGAGTGCTCGTGCTCGGAACTGACAGCCTTGCCGAGCGTTGCATACCGACGAACAGCGTCGATGCGGCATCGCTCGTCAGCGCAGCGATCACACCGGTGCCGCGGGTCAGCGCAGGCTGAGCCGCACACCGCATTCAGTCGAGTGACGTAGAGTCGCACCACAGTGGAACGCACGGACCAGCGACCGGCGATGTCACGTCCCCCCTATCTGACGACGCGACGGGTGATCGTCGTGGCGCTGGTGCGCTCGGCCATCGTCTTCGCCGTCCTCGGCGCTTTGTCGCTGTGGGCGCTGCGTGCCGCTGGACTCGCCGAGGCCAAGAAGGATGCGGGCAGCACTGCCGAGCTCAGCACTCGCGTTGCCTTGGCGCCGTTCTTGACCGACGAACTGCTGGCCCACGATCCCGTGGCGTACCAACAACTCGCCCACGCAGCGGCCACGTTCGCCCAGTACCGCCAGATCGCGCGCATGAAGATCTGGTCTGCCGACAACGAGGTCATCTGGTCCGACGATCCGCGACTGATCGGTCAAGTGTTCGAACTGGAGCCCGACGAACGCGAACTGTTCCGCACGTTCGGTGCAATCGTCGGCGTCAGCGACCTCGACAAGGAAGAAAACGTCTTCGAGGTGCAGGACGGCCAGACCAAGTTGCTCGAGGTCTACTTCGGCACGCAAACCGCCAGCGGCCAGCCACTGCTGGTCGAAACGTACTACTCGTACTCATATGTCACGGCTCTTGTCGACGACTACCAGAGCCGCTTCTTTCCATTGCTGCTGGCCGGCCTGGGCTTGTTGACTCTGGTGCAGGTTCCGCTGGCGTTGACCTTGGCGCGTCAGCTGAACCGCAGCCAGCACGATCGCGAGCGGCTGCTGCAGCGCGCCATCGATGTGTCCGACACCGAACGTCGCCGCATCGCCGCCGAGGTGCACGACGGCGCGGTGCAAGAGTTGCTGGGCGTCGCCTTCTCGCTCACCGCCAAGGCGCGCCACGCCGACCCTCCGCTCAGCGACGAGTTGGGCGTTCTGGCAGGGGCCACCCGTTCCACGGTGCGAACGCTGCGCAGCCTGCTCAGCTCGATCTACCCCGTGGCAGTGCCACCAGAGGGTTGGGTGGCAGGCATCGACGACCTGGTGACTGAGCTACGGTCCAAGGGTGTGGCGGTTGATCTGGAAGTTGCGGCGCAGCGGCCGCCTCACGTCGAGGAGCTGCTCATCTTGCGAGTGGCCCGCGAGGCATTGCGCAACATCTCGGCGCACGCCGATGCGTCGGAGGTGGCCGTCAGGTTGAGCCACCACGGCGGTGCCTACGTCTTGGAGGTCGAAGACGACGGGCAGGGCTTCGATGATGTTGTCGCCGCGGCACGTCGACGCCAGGGGCATCTCGGCCTCGAGTTGTTGAAAGACCTCGCCCACGACGCTGCGGCGAACGTGATGATCACGTCGGCTCCCGGCGAAGGCACCACGGTGCGCCTCGAACTGGCGGCGCATCGATGATCAGGGTGCTGTTGGCCGACGACCACTCCATGGTGCGCACGGGGCTGACCCAGTTCATCGAATCGGCGCCCGACATGGAAGTCGTGGGGGCTGCGACCAACGGACGTGAAGCCGTCAGGTTGACCACCGAACTGCTGCCCGACATCGTGCTGATGGACCTGCTCATGCCGATCCTTGATGGGGTCGAGGCAATTCGCCAGATCAAAGCTACGCAGCCGGGCGTGGCCATCGTGGCCCTGTCCACGTCTGAAGATCCTCGGTTGGTCAGTGAAGCGCTGGCCGCCGGAGCCGATGGCTATCTGGTGAAAGACGTCGAACCAGAGGTGCTGATGGCCGGGTTGCGCTCAGCGCTCACCGGGGGAGTGCCGCTCAGCCCGTCGATCACCGCATCGATCCTCGGCCGCGACAGTGGACGTGGCTCCGACTCGGCTCTGTTGGGTTCGCTCACACCGCGCGAACGAGAAGTGCTGGGTCTCATCGCCATCGGCCATCGCAACCGCGAGATCGCCGCCGCGTTGGCGATCAGCGAGAAGACAGTGAAGACCCATTGCTCGCATCTGTTCCAGCGCATCGGTGTCACCGATCGACAGCAGGCGGCGGCCTGGGCTCGACGCCATCTGGTTCAGCCGTGACCGTCAGTTCACGGTCTTCGCGTGCCCCTGCCAATAGGTCTCGCGCAGCTTGAACTTCTGTAGCTTGCCCGTGGCCGTGCGGGCCAGCACATCGCGGAACTCGATGCGCTTCGGGCACTTGTAGCCCGCAAGTTTGGTCTTGGTGTACGCGATCAGGTCGGCCTCGCTGACGTCGGCGCCTTGGGCGCGAACGATCAGGGCCATCACCAGTTCGCCCCACTTCTGGTCGGGAACACCGATGACCGCGACCTCGGCAACATCGGGGTGGCTGAACAGTGCGTCTTCCACCTCGATCGAGCTGACGTTCTCGCCGCCCGAGATGATGACATCCTTCTTGCGGTCGCTGATCGTGACGTAGTGGTCGTCGTCGATGAAACCGCCGTCGCCGGTGTGAAACCAGTCGGGTCCGTTGGGATCGTCGCTGGCGGGACGGATGGCGTCGGCCGTGGCCTCGGGCTGGTTCCAGTAGCCACCCATGATGTGGTTGCCGCGGGCCAAGATCTCGCCGTCAGGTGACACGCGCACCTCGACACCGATGGCCGGTCCGCCAGCGCGACTGAGTTTCGTGGCGCGTTCGGCAGGCGAGTCATCGTCGAATTCGACGCGCGTGCGGTTCATGGTCAACAACGGGGTCGTCTCGGTGAGCCCGTAGATCTGGATGAACTCCCATCCGAGCTCGGTCTCGATTCGTTCGATCGTGCGGGTGGGCGGCGGCGCTCCGGCAATGACCATGCGCACCCTGCCGCGACCGGGAATCGGCCCGTCCCACGTGGCAGCAGCGTCCAGGATCGCGTTGGCCACGGCCGGCGCACCGCACATGACCGTCACGCCGTGCTGGTCGACACGGCGCAGGATCTCGGCACCATCGATCTTGCGGATGATGATGTGCTGTGCACCCATTCCCGTCACCGCGTACAACATGCCCCAGCCGTTGCAGTGGAATTGCGGCAGTGTGTGCAGATACACGTCTCGGTCGTTGATGCCCAACTGCCATCCGAATGTCGTCGCGTTCAACCAGATGTTGCGATGGGTCAGCTGCACGCCTTTCGGGCGCGCCGTGGTGCCGCTGGTGTAGTTGATGGTGGCCGTTGCGTCCTCGTCGGCCACCCACGTTTTCGGCTCGAGGTGGTCGAGGGGCGCGTCGTGTTCCGAGCCGATCACGAAGCGGTGCTGGCAGTGCACCGACGACAGTGCCTCGTCCAACTCGGGGTCGACCATCAACACCTTGGCGCCGCTGTGCTCGATGATGTAGCGCACCTCGTCGGCGACCAGCCGGAAGTTGATCGGCACCAGCACGCGCCCCGACCCGCTGACGCCGAACAACGCCGTCAGCAACCGCGCCGAGTTCTGGCTGACCACGGCGATGCGCTCGCCCACACCGATGCCCATCGCGTCCAGCACAGCGGCTTGCGCCCGGGCCCTGGCCGCCATGTGGGCGTAGGTGAACGAACCCCACGACTCGGCTGGTTGATCAGGTTCGTCGACCACTGCGATGCGATTTGGGTAGATCTGCTCGGCCCGCCGGAGGAAGTCGTTGACAGTGAGTGCGACCTTCATGTCCGCATCATTGCCGATCGGTGCGCCCCCTTCGCCACCCCGAACCCCTGCATCGCCTTGACGGGGGTGGCCGGATCGCCCAACGGGGTGGGGCGGCGCCGATACGCTCTACCACGACATGACTGATCAAACTCGCCCCCAGCGGGCACAGCGGCGGACTCGCCGCCCTCCGAAGCCCCTCGAGCAGCGGGCAGCAAGCACATTGGCGCCACTCGAGGCCGCCGAGCTCGACGCCTCGTACGTGCCCACCGGTTTCGCCGATCTGGGTGTGCCCGAGAACGTCGACCGGGGCCTGGCGGCGGCGGGGTTCAATGCGCCGTTCGCCATCCAGACCAAGGCCATTCCGGTGGCTCTCCAAGGGCTCGACGTGTGCGGCCGGGCCCGAACCGGCTCTGGCAAGACGCTGGCATTCGGTGTGCCCATGCTGGCCAGGCTCAGTGGCAAGGCCCAACCGCGTCGTCCGTTGGGTCTGGTGCTGGTGCCCACCCGCGAGCTGGCGCTGCAGGTGGCCGAAGTGCTCGATCCGGTCGCTCGCCGCTGCGACTGCCGCGTGCTGCCCGTCTACGGCGGCGCCTCACGCAACCAGCAGATCGAACACCTGCAAGAGGGTGTCGAGGTCGTGGTCGCCACGCCGCTGCGTCTCATCGATCTGCTGAAAGAGAACGAGGTCGACCTCAGCGCTGTCGAGATCGTCGTGTTGGACGAAGCCGATCGCATGGCCGACGACGGCTTCACGCCGCAGGTCGAATGGATTCTGCGCAAGTGCACCGCGCCACGCCAGACCATGTTGTTCTCGGCCACGCTCGACGGCGACGTCGGCCACTTGGTGCAGCGCTACATGAACGATCCGGTCGAGGTGGCCATCGATGCACCCACCGACGTGGTCGGCACCATGCATCACCTGTTCCTGGCCGTTCACCACATGGACAAAGACAAGGTCGTCGCGTCGATCGCCGCGGGCATCGGCAAGACCCTGGTGTTCTGTCAGACCAAGCGTTCGTGCGACCGGGTGGAAGAGAAGTTGCAAGAGCTGGGTGTGCGCGCCGCAGCGATTCACGGCGACCTCACCCAGGTGGCTCGCGAGCGAGCGCTGAAGCGATTCACCGATGGCGAGATCGCCGTGCTGGTGGCCACCGATGTGGCCGCCCGCGGCATCGACATCGACGACATCGGCGCAGTCATCCACTACGAACCGCCGGGCGACGGCAAGGACTACTTGCACCGCAGCGGTCGCACCGCTCGCGCCGGTCGCGACGGCTGGGCGGTCACGCTGGCCGAGTACAACCAGCACACGCAGGTTCGCATCTTGCAACGGGCACTTCGCCTTGATGTCGCGCCACCCATCGAGGTGTTCTCGAACAATCCCATGCTGCATGACTTGCAGCAGTTCCAGCCTGCCACCTGAAGCCCGGCTACCTGACGGTCAGCGCAACCAGGCCGGCCGAGCGGCTTCGAACGAGTCGATCTCGGCGGCGTGCGTCATGGTGATGCCCACATCGTCCAGTCCGTTCAGGAAGCGGTGCTGCGTGGCCGAGTCCATCGGGAACGGAACCGACAGCCCATCGGCTGGCACCTCGACCAGTAAGCGCTCCATGTCGACCACGATCTCGGTGGTCGGGTCAGCTTCGATCAGCGCCCACAGTCGGGTGACGACCTCGTCGGGTAGCACCACCGGGATCAGACCGTTCTTGGTGCAGTTGTTGCGGAAGATGTCGCTGAAGCTGGGCGCGATGACGGCGTCGAACCCGCCCTGCTGGATGGCCCACACCGCATGCTCGCGCGACGAGCCGACCCCGAATGCCGGCCCGGCCACCAAGATCGACGCACCCGCGTACTGCTCGTCGTTCATCACGAAGGTGCGGTCGTCCTTCCACGTGGAGAACAGACCCTTCTCGAAACCGGTCCGCTCGACCCGCTTCAGCCATTCGGCGGGGATGATCTGGTCGGTGTCCACGTCGCTGCGCTTCAGCGGAACGGCAGTGCCGGTGACGATGCGAACGGTCTTCATGACGAGATCTCCTGATCGATGGCGGGCAGGTCGGCGGGAGTGGCGAAGTGGCCGGCGACAGCTGTGGCCGCAGCCACTGCCGGGCTGACCAGATGTGTGCGACCGCCGCGGCCCTGGCGACCTTCGAAGTTGCGGTTGCTGGTGCTGGCGGCCCGTTCGCCGGGCGCAAGCTTGTCGGGGTTCATCGCCAAGCACATGCTGCAACCGGGCTCGCGCCAGTCTGCGCCCGCGGCCCGGAAGATCTCGGGCAGACCCTCGGCGATGGCTTGGGCCTTCACGGCGTGGCTGCCCGGCACCACCATGACGCGAGCGACGGTCACGGTGCGGCCCTTCATGACAGCTGCGGCGGCGCGTAGGTCTTCGATGCGGCTGTTGGTGCAACTGCCGATGAACACCGTGTCGGGACGAACATCGCGAATCCGCGTGCCGGCCGTCAGGCCCATGTATTCCAGCGCGCGGGCAATGGTGTCGCGCGAAGTGGGATCGTCGTAGTCGTCGGGCGACGGGATGACATCGTCGATGCCGGCGACCTGACCCGGGTTCGTTCCCCAGGTGACCTGCGGTGTGATGGCGGTTGCGTCGATCACGACTTCCTTGTCCCACACCGCATCGGGATCGGTCTGCAGCGTGCGCCAGTCGGCAACAGCGGCGTTCCAGTTCGCTCCGGTCGGTGCGTTGGCGCGGCCGCGCAGGTACTCGAAGGTGGTGTCGTCGGGGGCGATCAGCCCGGCCTTCGCACCGGCCTCGATGCTCATGTTGCACACCGTCATGCGGCCTTCCATCGACAGCGTCCGAATGGCTGCGCCGCGGTACTCGATGACATGCCCGATGCCGCCGCCGGTGCCGATGATGCCGATGATCGCCAGCACGATGTCCTTGGCAGTGACGCCCGCCGCAATCTCGCCCTCTACGGTGACGCTCATCCACTTCGGCCGGCTCTGCGGCAGCGTCTGGGTGGCCAGAACGTGCTCGACCTCGCTGGTGCCGATGCCGAATGCCAGTGCCCCGAACGCGCCATGTGTTGCCGTATGGCTGTCGCCGCACACGATGGTCATGCCCGGCAGCGTTCGCCCCTGCTCGGGTCCGATCACATGCACGATGCCCTGACCGGGATCGCCCATGGGGAAGTTGATGATGCCGAACTCGGCCGTGTTCTCGCGCAGCACCTCGACCTGGCGTGCCGAGATGGGATCGGCGATCGGCTGGTCGATGTTCGCGGTGGGCACGTTGTGATCCTCGGTGGCCACCGTCAGGTCGGGGCGGCGAACGCCACGACCACTGAGTCGCAGACCGTCGAATGCCTGCGGGCTGGTCACTTCGTGCACCAGGTGCAGGTCGATGTACAGCAGCTCTGGCTCGCCCGGAGCGGCGTGCACCACGTGCCGTTCCCACACTTTTTGGGGCAGGGTCATCGGCGTGGCGAACGATGTTGGACTGGCCATCAAGGGCTCCATTTCACGATCTCATGAACGTTGAATCCCAACAGATGGGATAACATTCCTGAATATGGACAGTGTAAGCGGTGTTGGCGTCATCGACAAGGGCGTGCTCATCTTGCAGGCACTGCGACTGCGCCCACTCGATCTGGCCGAGTTGCAACAGGCCTGCCAGCTGCCCCGGGCAACCGCCCATCGGCTGGTGGTCGCACTCGAGGCGCACCATCTCGTTCGGCGCGATGCGCAGGGTCGCTTCTGCCTGGGCTTCGAGCTGGTGGCGCTGGGGCGGGTGGCCGCCGATCAGTTCGGGTTGGGCGAACTGGCGCGTCCGCTCTTGCAGCAACTGCGCGATCAGTGTGGCGAGAGCGTTCAGCTGTACGTCCGCGAAGCCGATGCGCGCCGGTGCATGGTGTCGCTGCAATCACCCCACGCGCTGCGCTGGATCGTGCCAGAGGGCAGCCTGCTGCCACTGGGTGTCGGCTCGGCCGGCCGAGTGCTGACCGGCGAATCCATCGCCGAACGCGGATGGATCGAGAGCGTGGAAGAGCGAGAAGCCGGGGTGGCATCGGTCAGCGCTGCTGTGCGCGACCAGACGGGTGCCATCATCGCCGCAGTCGGTGTCAGTGGGCCGATCGAACGGCTGACCCGTTCGCCCGGCGATCTGTTCGGTACGCAGGTGGCCGACACTGCCGCACGCATCGGTCAAGCCGTGGCACTGGCTCGCTGAAAATCGCATCATCGGCTCCGGCGTTTTCCGTTCGGCGACTCTCGCCGTTCCTCATTGAGACATGACGCAACTGCTCGCTCACGACTCGATCGCCACCTGGCTGGAACTCCGCATGATGCAACAACCGCCGCTTCGACACGACTGGGTCCGGCTGATGGGTGTGCTGGTCGTCGATCCGCTGTTTGCCGATTCCGACACAGCAGCGCGCACCACCTGGATCGGCGACGGGACGAGCGTGCCCGCTGCGCTGCATCAATGGCAGGACGAGTTCCACCGCTTCGACGCCGTGGCAGCGGTTTCATGGTCTGCCGAAGTGCCCGAAGTGACCATCGTGATCGTGAATCCATGAACAAGCTGTCGTGTTGCCCGTAGCCCGCACGTACCCTGCTGGCCGTGACTCATGCAGAGCTGTCGCCCACATGGGCCGACGAGGTCCGCGAGCTCGCTCGTCAGCGCGATGCCGTGATCCTCGCCCACAACTATCAGTTGCCCGAGATCCAGGACATCGCCGATCACGTCGGTGACTCGCTGGGTCTGTCACGGGTGGCCGCCACCGTCGACGCGTCGACCATCGTGTTCTGTGGCGTGCACTTCATGGCCGAGACAGCCAAGATCCTCAGCTACGACAAGACGGTGCTGATCCCAGACGAACGCGCGGGATGCAGCCTTGCCGAGACGATCACGGCCGAGCAACTGAAAGCTTGGAAGGCCGAGTACCCCGACGCCGTTGTGGTCAGCTACGTCAACACGACGGCTGCGGTGAAGGCCGAGACCGACATCTGCTGCACGTCGTCGAACGCAGTCGACGTGGTGGCATCGATCGATGCTGATCGCCCGGTGCTGTTCTGTCCCGATCAGTTCCTGGGCGCCCATGTGCAACGCCTCACCGGCCGCGACAACATGCACATCTGGATGGGGGAGTGTCACGTGCATGCCGGCATCAACGGTGCCGACCTGAAGGCACGCGTCATGGCCGAGCCCGATGCCGAACTGTTCATCCACCCCGAGTGCGGGTGCGCCACCAGCGCGCTGTACCTGGCGGGCGTGGGCGTGGTGCCTGCCGAGCGCACCAAGATCTTGTCCACCTCGGGCATGGTCACGGCGGCCCGCGACACCACTGCGGCGAAGGTGCTGGTGGCCACCGAGACGGGCATGTTGCACCAACTGCGCAAGGCCAATCCATTGGTCATCTTCGAACCGGTCAACCGGGCAGCCGTGTGCAAATACATGAAGATGATCACGCCGGCCAAGCTGCTGTCGTCGCTGCAGCACATGACCGACGAGGTCACCGTGCCTCGGGACATCGCCGATCGTGCTCGTCTCAGCGTCGAGCGGATGATCGCCATCGGCACGCCCAGCCGCACGTCGGAGTGACGGTGTCTGTTCCTTCGAAATCCGCCGACCCCGCGCCTGGCCGGGTGCCCCGCCACCTGTCGGCGCCCCCGGTCACGTGGACCCGCGACGTGGATGTCGTGGTGCTGGGATCGGGCGCGGCGGGGTTGTCGGCAGCACTGGCCGCCCGGCCGGTTCGAAGTGCCCTGGTGGTCACGAAAGACACGTTGGACGCAGGCAGCACTGCCTGGGCGCAGGGTGGGTTGGCCGGGGTGCTGGACCCGCAGGACTCACTGGAGAATCATGTGCGCGACACGTTGATCGCCGGCGCCGGTTTGTGCGACGAGGCCAACGTGCGCACCCTGGTGACCGAGGCCCCGAAAGCACTGCGCTATCTGATGCGTTTGGGTGCTGCATTCGACCCCGCTCGCGACGGTCAGGGGCCGGCGTTGACGCGAGAGGGTGGTCACAGCCACAACCGCATCGTGCACTCGGGTGGTGACCAGAGTGGCGCCGAGGTGCAGCGCACACTCGACGAGAACGCGGTGGCCGCCGGCGTCGAGGTCATGGATCGTGCCTTCGCACTCGATCTGGTGACCGGCCGCAACGCGTCGGGCAACCGGCAGGCCGCTGGTGTGCGCATCGCCCGCATCGATCAGCACGGCGCAGTGGTGTCGGTCGGCATCGTCACCGCTCGCGCCGTGGTGCTGGCCACCGGTGGCTATGGACAGGTGTTCGCCAGCACCTCGAACCCGCCGGCGGTCACCGGTGACGGACTCGCCCTCGCGCTGCGCGCCGGCCTGCCGTCACGAGACATCGAGTTCGTCCAGTTCCATCCCACGGTGCTGTGGCGCGGGCCCGACGCCGAGGGCCAGCAAGCGCTCATCAGCGAAGCGGTGCGCGGTGAAGGCGCAATCCTGTTCGATGCCGCCGGGCAACGGGTCATGCAGGGCGTGCATCCGCAAGAAGACCTGGCGCCGCGCGACGTGGTGGCCTCGGCAATCAGCCGGCGCATGGCCGAGGCACCCGCTGGTGTCGACGACCACGTGTACCTCGACGCGACGCACATGGGCGAACGGTTCTACACACGGTTCCCGGGCATCACCGCGGCCTGCCGGCTGGCCGGCATCGACCCAGCGGTCGACCGAATTCCTGTGGCTCCGGCGGCGCACTACGTGTGCGGTGGGGTGCGCGCCGATCTGGACGGTCGCACCGAGATGGACGGGTTGTACGCGATCGGCGAGGTTGCCTGCACGGGTGTGCACGGAGCCAATCGGTTGGCCAGCAACAGCCTGACTGAGGGCGTCGTAGCCGGTACCCGTGTCGGGCGCGACCTGGCGTGGGAGCTGCCCGAGCAGGTACAGCCCGACGACGACGCAAACCACGCGGGCCATGGCATGGCGTGCGAGGGCCTGGTGTCGCCCGACCAACGTGTGGTCATCCGGTCGACCATGTCGCGCCACGTCGGCGTACTGCGACGTCCCGAGGGACTGGCGGCGGCTGCGCAGGCACTGACGTTGAGCGTCGAGGCGATGAGTGGTGTCGATCCGCACCGCAGCAGTTGGGAAGCCACCAACTTGCTGACGGTGGCGCAAGCGGTGGTGGCCGCGGCGACGGCTCGAACCGAAAGCAGGGGTTGCCATCGCCGCACCGACTACACCGAGCCGCGCGATGTGTGGTTGTGCCATTTGGACGAGCGACTCGACGGCGCCGGTCGCGTCGATGTGACCGGCGTTCCACCTGGTGCGGCGACCTCCGAAGTGACCGGCACCGGGAAGATTGCAGGCTGACGTGTTCACTTTTCATCCACTCAGCGACGACACTCGCCATCGGTTGATCGCCGGCGGGCTGGACCCCGATGCCATCGCCGCGTTGGTGCGCATGGCCATCACCGAAGATCTCGCCGGCGGCATCGATGTCACGTCGGCGGCAACGGTGCCACTGTCGCAGCGCAGCGTCGCCGAGTTCGGCACGCGTGGCGACGGCGTTGTCGCCGGCCTGCCGCTGGCGGCCGCAGTGATCGATGCGGTGTGCGGCCCCGATTCGACCGACTTCCGCTACCTGGCCGACGAGGGCGAGCGCGTCACCGCCGGCCGAACCGTCGCTGCGGTCGGAGCACCGACCCGACTGTTGCTGACCGCCGAGCGCAGCGCGCTGAACCTGGTGTGTCATGTCAGTGGCATCGCCACACTGACACGACGTTGGGCCGATGCGCTGGCCGGAACGCAAGCCGTCGTGCGCGATACGCGCAAGACGTTGCCGGGTCTGCGTGCCATCCAGAAGTACGGCGTGCGATGCGGGGGCGGTCTCAACCATCGCATGGCACTCAGCGATGCTGCGTTGGTGAAGGACAATCACGTGTTGGCCGCCGGCGGCGTGGCGCAGGCGTTCGACGCAGTGCGCAACCTGGCCGACAGCATCCCGGTCGAGATCGAGGTCGACTCGCTGGATGGCCTGCGCGAGGCCATCGAGGCGGGCGCCGATGTGGTGTTGCTGGACAACTTTCAGCCTGCCGACCTGGTGCACGCGGTGTCGCTGCGCGACCAGATCGGCCGTTCGGTCATCCTGGAAGCCAGTGGAGGTCTGACCCTCGAGACGGCTCGCGTGGTGGGCGAGACCGGCGTCGACTACATCGCTGTCGGCGAGCTGACCCACTCGGTTCGCGTGTTCGACATCGGCCTGGACCTTCGCTCGGTCGACTGAGCACGCCACCCCCGTCGATCGTCGTTTCGGACCGTCAGCGAGTCGTCAACAACGCGCTGGCGGACGGGAAGCGACACGAGGGTCAGTAGGCATTGACCAGATCGATGACGATGACCATGTCGGTCGATTCGGGCAGGCCGAAGTCGGGGTTGCCGGCCTCGCCGAAGGCCAGCAGGAACGGAACCACCACCTGGCGGCGACCGCCGACGGACATACCCTCCACTGCCAACTCGATGCCGGGCAGCACGTCGCCGTTGCCGGCCACGAAGGAGAACGGTGTGCCGCCGTCCTCCCATGTGGAGGTGATCTTCTCGCCGGTATCTGCACGGAACGCCACGATCTGCACGACTGCCGTCTGGCCGGCTTGCAGCGTGTCGCCGGTGCCTTCGACCAAGTCTTCGATGGCGATCTCTGTCTGGTTGGGAGCGCCCACGATCGAGACGTCGGGAGCGTCGGCCGGATCGCCGGCGGACAGCACAGCGACCACATCGATGACGAAGGTCAGCGCGTCGCCTGGCTGGATGATGTCGCCCGATGGGGTGTCGCCGTAGGCCAGGTCGGCCGGGATGTCGAGTTGCCGGCGGCCGCCTTGCTTCACGCCGACCAGGCCGTCTTCCCAGCCCTGGATGACCTTTCCGGCGCCCAGGGCGACCGGAAGCGGTTCGCCGCGGTCGAAGCTGTTGTCGAACTCGGTGCCGTCGACAGAACGCACGCCCACGTAGTGCACGACGACGGTGTCGCCGACGGCCACTGCGGCGCCGGTGCCTTCGGTCAGGTCGGTGATCTGCAACGTGGTGGGCAGTTGGGCGGGCAGGGCGACCTCGGGCTTGGACAGCGCGATAGCGGCCCCATCGATCGTGGAGGGGGTGCTGTCGGTCGCAGTGGCGCCGGGGCCGTCGATGGTGTCAGAGCCACAGGCGGCCAGGATGAGAACGGAAGCCGCGGCAACGACGGTGGAGCGCAGAAGACGAGAGCGGTGGGGGCGCATCCCCACGACGCTATCTGGCATTCGGCGGTGGCCATCGGCGAGGCGCCCGCTAGACATGGACGTGCATGTGGTCGATGCTGCGCACCAACCGCGACATCCGGTCGCTGTTCATCGCCCAGGTCATCTCGTTCGCCGGCGACTGGTTTGCGTACGTGGCGTTCGTCGGGCTGGTACAGAAACTGACCGACTCGCCCCTGCTGGTCACCATGGTCTATGTGGCGCAGTCGCTGCCCGCCTTCCTCATGTCCACGGTGGCCGGGCCTTCGGCAGACCGCTTCGATCGTCGCAGGATCATCCGCACCGTGTCGGTGGTGCAAGCCGTGGCCGCCGCGGGGCTGCTGCTGGTTGGCTCGGCCGGCTCGCTGTGGTTCGGGTTCTTGTGCCTGTGTGCGATCTCGGCTCTGGGCTCGTTCGTCGGTCCGGCATCGCAGGCGGGTCTGCCCAACCTGGCGCGCAACCCCGACGAGTTGCGCAAGGCCAGCCTGCTATTCGGTTCGCTGTGGGGTGCCATGTTGGCAGTAGGAGCGGCGCTGGGCGGCCTGGTCGCCAGCGTGTTCGGACGCGATGTTGCGTTCATCGCCAACGCTGCCTCGTTTGTTGCGGCCGCATTGTTCGTATCGCTGATCAAGCGTCCGATGCAGCAGCCCCGCGACGAAGCGGCTCATGCGGCAACACGCATGAAACCCATCGCCGACATGCATGAGGCCTATTCGTACGCACGTCGCGACCATGCGCTGATGGCATTGCTGGCATCGAAGGCCACGTTTGCGATGGGTGCCGGCATCGTCGGCCTACTGGCCGTGCTGGCAACCGACGAACTGCACGGCGGCGATGGAGCGACGGGTCTGCTGCTGGGTGCGCGCGGTGTGGGCGTGGCGTTGGGGCCGATCATCGCCGGTCGGCTGGTGGGCCCATCGCTGTCTCGCGTGCTGCTGATGTGCGGGTGCGCCGGTCTCTCGTTCGGCATGTTCTATCTGGGCCTCAGCGTCGCGCCCGGTTTGGCCGTGGCGGCGCCCCTCGTTCTGCTCGCGCACCTGGGCGGCGGGGCGCAGTGGACGCTGTCCACGTACGGGCTGCAACGACGCGCGCCCGACCACATCCGTGGCCGCATCCTGGCTGGCGACTTTGGCATCGTCACATTGATCATCACTGTGTCGAACCTGGCGGCCGGTGGTCTGGCCACGGTGGCGGGTGCTCGTCCCGCGATTGCAACGTTCGCCGTATTGGGGCTGATCGCCGGAAGCGCGTATCTGGTGCTGACCCGCCCGGTGCGGGCCGCGCTTGCGGCGGACGAGACGTACGCCGATTCTGCGCAGTCGGCCCGTTGACCTAGCGCGTCGCCCGTTGCTGTACGGCGGCCAGCCATGGTTGTTCCAGAAGGGCCATGGGCGTGCTGGGTGGTCCTTGCACGAACGGCCACACCTCCTCGGCCATCCGCCGATAGTTACCCGTCGCGGACAGCTCGCCCAGCAACGCATACAAGCCGAGGTTGATCCGCTGGATGAACACGAACGCGCGTGGCACGGTCGCGTACTGCGAGATCGGACTGGTGCGGTCGAATGTGTGGCGCACGATTCTGCTCGCGTACTCCGACGACCATGTGACCACCTTGTCGTCCTTGACGCTTTCGTAGAACTGGCCGAAGTAGTCACCGATCGCCTCGTCGTCGGCGGGGGCGCCGCGTCGCAACATTCCT
>JANNFQ010000477.1:0-2791 GCA_031380045.1 Acidimicrobiaceae bacterium | reverse complement strand
CCGGCGCGCGGCAGGAAACCCTCGAACACGAACCGGGTGGTGTCGAAGCCGCTGATCACCAAGGCCATCACCAGCGCGGCGGGGCCGGGAACGGCCGAGACCTGAAGACCGGCCTGGACACCGGCACGTACCAGACGCTCTCCGGGATCCGAGATGCCGGGCGTGCCGGCGTCAGTCACCAGTGCGACGATCTGCCCGGCTGCAACCAATTCGATCACCTCGGCAACGCGGGCGATCTCGGTGTGTTCGTTGGTAACGGCCATCCGCACGCCGCGCACACCGGCGTGCTGCAGCAGCCGACCGGTGCGTCGCGTGTCTTCGCAACAGATCAACGCAGCGTCTCGCAATGCCTCGACGGCGCGCGGTGGAAGGTCGCCCAGATTGCCGATGGGCGTAGCGACCAGCAACAGCTGCCCCGATACTGGCCCGGTCACGGGCGCGGCTCGAGGACATCGCCGACGTGCAGCCCCCACCTGGCGAATGCACCAGCCTCGGCCTCGATCACCGAACGCGCGTTCCACACGGGCGCGCCGACTCGATGGCGGCTGATGCGCATCGTCTTGATGACGGTGCCCTGGTCGTCGAGGAACGCGACGTCGATCGGAAATCGCATTCCGACGGTGTGAATCCACCGGCACTGCTCGATCACGAATGCGCCCTCGATGCCGTCGCGCCCCAGCAGGCCGCGCCGTTTTGCGGTGTGCCCATCTGCCACTTCGGCCGAGGCCAACACGATGCCGTCACTCACCAACCAGGCCACGTCTCCAGCCTTGCACGCGGCAACCGGCGCAGCGAAGCGCCTACGATCGCATCGATGACGGCTGACCTCGACCTGGCCTACACATCGGCCGTCCAGCAAGCTCGTCTGGTTGCGTCGGGTCAGGTGTCACCGCGCGAATTGGTCGACAACGCCCTTACCCGCATCCAACAGGTGCAGCCGCAACTGAACTGCTTCACGCAGGTGTTCGCCGACGAGGCGCGCGTCGCTGCCGATGCGGCCGGACATGCTGTGGCCGCCGGTGCACATCTGGGTCCACTGCACGGCGTGCCCATTGCCCTGAAAGAGACCACGCAGATCCTGGGCAAGCCGCTCACGATGGGTTCGTTGACGCACCGCGATGTGCTAGCCGACCGCGACGCCTACATCACCACCGCGCTCAAGCGTGCCGGCGCGATCATCGTGGGGCAGACCGCCTCACCCGAGTTCGCGCACACGCTGCAGACCGACAGCCCGATGTGGGGGGCGACTCGCAATCCGTGGAACCCCTCGTTGACCCCCGGCGGTTCGTCGGGCGGCAGCGGCGCCGCCGTGGCGACCGGATGTGTGGCGATGGCCGAGGGCAGCGACATGGGTGGATCGGTGCGCATTCCTGCATCCTGGTGCGGCATCGTCGGGCTGAAGCCGGGGCTGGGGCGCATCCCGATGGATGTGCTGCCGGGATTGTTCGACTCGATCAGTCATCACGGACCGTTGTCGCGTTCGGTCGACGATGCCCGCCTGTTCTTGGCGGCTACGCAAGGTCCCGATGATGCCGACATCATGTCGGTCACCACGCCCCTCGACCTGTCGGCTTCTACGCCGACCGACGTACGCGGCATGCGTCTGGCGCTCAGCCTGGACTTCACCACGTGGTGGGTGCACCCCGACATCCGCGCTGCGGTTCGCAACGCGGCCGACGCGCTGGTCGATGCCGGAGCGGTGGTCGACGAGGTCGATCTGCGCCTGACCAGCGACGACGAGATGGTGTGGGTCCAGCTGTGGGGTGTGTTCATGTCGGCATACTTCGGCCATCTGGTCGACGAGCAAGGCGACCAGATGGATCCCGATGTCGTGCGCTTGATCGCGCTGGGCCAATCGTTGAGCGCCACGGAGTACAAGCGACTCGAGATCGCCCGCACCGATGTGTGGCGCCGTATCAGCCGTGTGCTCGCTGGTCGCGATGCACTGCTGTGTCCGACCATGGCAATGCCGCCCGTCGCTGCAACCAAGGCCGAACGTACGCCGCCCGGCAAGTTCGACGACGGGTTGTTCCACGCCGAGGACATGACCGGTGTCTTCAACCTGGTCGCTCCCTGTCCCGCCATGAGCGTGCCGTGCGGTGCGCATGGTCCGGGGCCGCACGACGGCCTGCCGATCGGCCTGCAGATCGTCGGTCCTCGATGGCGCGAAGACTCGGTGCTCCGCATCGGCCGGGCGATCGAGGTGGCGCTGCCGCAATGGTCGGCGCGTCGCCCACCCGTGTAGCAACGGCCGGTGGCTCAGGTTCCCCAGGCGAACGTCTGCTTGTAGAGCTTCAGGCACGGGAAGGCCTCGACCTCGACCACATCGTCGTGCAGGCGGATGGTCGACAGCAGTTCCAGCAAATGCTGCTCGTCATCGACGATCACTTCGAACATCAGGTCGAACCGGCCGGCGGTCGCAACCAGGTACTCGACTTCTGGTTGTTCGCCGACCCAGGCCGCGACTGCATCGGTGGCGGCCGAGATGCGCAGACCGATCAGGGCCACGCGTCGATCGCCCAGCGCGACGGGGTCGGTGACAGCCACCACTTGCATCGCGCCGGTTTCGGTCAATCGCTGCACCCGTCGTCGAACTGCACCTTCGGTCAACCCGATGTCGGCTGCGATGGCGGTGAACGCCATCCGTCCATCACGCTGCAACAGTTCGACGATCGAGCGGTCGATCGGATCCAGCCTCGCTCGACCGGTCATCGTCCAGAACGGACGGCGTAGGCGGTGGACGCGTCGGTCAGGACGGCACGCAATGTCGCCACGATGAACTCGAACTCTG
>JANNFQ010000432.1:0-1714 GCA_031380045.1 Acidimicrobiaceae bacterium | reverse complement strand
CTACTACGGGCAGTGGTCGAAGTTCAATGACGCTGCTCACCAATGCCCTCGTAGACGTCAAGATGCGCGCGCGCTACCTCGTCCAGCGTCCACGCCTGCCCACCCTTCGTGGCATTCTGGCCCATCGCGGTCCGTCGGGCGCTGTCGGTCGATATCTCCCACAGCGCCGTGGCCAGCGCCTGCACGTTCCGGGAAGGCACCACGATGCCCACCGAAGGCGTCACCAGTTCGGGCACCCGTCCCACCGACGTTGCGACCACGGGCACCCCGAGCGCCAGCGCCTCTTGCACCACCAACGGCTGCCCCTCGTAGTCGCTGGCAACGACCAGCAGATCGGCGGCGGCGATCTCGCTGAGCACGTCGGGACGGGGCGGCACGAAACCGACGAAGGCCTCCAGCTGCAACTCGCGAACGAGCACCTGGTGAGCAGCCAATGCCGGGCCCTCGCCGATCGCGATCAGCCGCAGATCGGCACCTCGGTCGCGAGCGATGCGGACCGCACGGAACAGGTTGGGATAGTTCTTCGCGTCGCGGTGACTGGCGACGGTCACGGCCACCACACCGCTCTGGTCGTGTGGCAGCGCTCCGGCGCGTGCGGTGGCGATGGCCGCCGCGTCCAGGCCGTGCGGGATGACGGTCATGCGCTCGGCGATGCGGGCCGGCATGGACGACGCAACCGACGACGACACCGCGATCGTTGCCGCGTCGCGTGCCGCAGTCAGCCGCCATGCCCATCGGGTCGGGCGACGAAGTGCCTCGAGCGGGGTGTGCGATGTGGTCACGACCTTGCGCTTCCTGGTCGCCAGGCGAGCCAGCACCGACGGCAAAGGGCCGTGCACATGGACCACGTCGAACCGATCGCAGCGCACCAGCGAAGCCAGCCGCCACGCGGCACGCCACCCGATGCGATCCGAGCCACCG
The DNA here is from genome assembly GCA_031380045.1 of Acidimicrobiaceae bacterium. Lineage (GTDB taxonomy): Bacteria > Actinomycetota > Acidimicrobiia > Acidimicrobiales > Ilumatobacteraceae > VFMC01. The sequence continues at coordinate 793 of JANNFQ010000432.1, read as the reverse complement.
AGCTCGTGCACCGTGACCGAGGTCGCGTCCAGCTGCGACCGCAAACCGTTGCGACGATCGTTGACGACAGCGACGTGCACCGTGGCCCCGTTTGCCGACAGCGCGTTGGCCAGATCGACCACGATGCGCTCGATGCCGCCGATGTCCAGACCTTTGGTGACCAGCAACACCGACAGAGGGCTGACGACTGGACCGCTGGCGGTTGGACGGGTCACGACGATGTCCCGATGGTGGCCGAGCCGCGGCGCAGGTGCTGCCACAGCGTTCGGTGCCGGGCCCGCAAACTGGCCCGCGACGGGAACGCCAGGCCGATGGCGCACAGCGCTCGGTCCACCGGGCCCAGCGCGCGCAGCAGGCTGCGTCCCTCTGGCATCCAGTTCGAGCCGAACGCATCCTCGTACGAATCCAACATCTGCTGCTGCAGGGCCGAGACGTGAGCGTTGTTTGCCCACACCGCCGCCGCGTGATCGGGCGGCAGCTGCAGAATGGCCCACGTGCGTTGCACGGCCAGCGCAACGACGGCACCGGCTTGCACACGTTCTGCACGAGCGACGGTCAGTTGCCAATCGGCATCGCTGACCAACACCAGTTGGGCGATGTCGCGCAGCGCCCTCAGGCCCGAGCCACCGCCCAGCACGGCGTGGCAGCACGCGTGCAACAACCGATCGGCGGGGTCCAGCGCCATCACGTGACGGCCGGCCAACGTCAGCGCATCGCCCGGCCGATCGATCAGCTCGGCCGTGGTCAGCCGGTGCCCGAAGTACCCTCCGGTCAGGGCCACGTGCAGATCGAG
>JANNFQ010000419.1:0-2847 GCA_031380045.1 Acidimicrobiaceae bacterium | reverse complement strand
TCCTGCGCCGGGCGGCCAGCGCATCGTGAGCGCGATCGAGGCCGGCCAGGGTGCTGTGTACGACCGCGGCTACCGGCCGTACGACGGCCCGCGGGGGCGCCGCGGTGCGGCAACCATGGCGTTGTACAAGGCAACCATGCGGCGAGCGCTGGGACTGCGTCGTTCGTGGCGCCAGAAGATCGCACCCTTCGTACTGCTCGGCGTCGTCACCATTCCTGCCATCGTGAACGTCGGTATCGGCTACGTCACTCGCGACAACGTCGGCGACACGTTCGAGATCATCACGTATCGCGACTACGTCGGTGTGTCGTCGGCACTGCTGCTGTTCGTCGCACTCGTCTGTCCCGATGTGATGTGCCCCGATCGACGCCATCGGGTCCTGCCGCTCATGTTCGCCCGACCGCTGATGGGCCAGGACTACGTGGTCGCCAAGGTGGGCGCCATCGCCAGCATCCTCTTCGCGTTCTCGTTCCTGCCGCAGGTGGTGCTGTTCGTCGGCAACATGTTCGTCAGCGACAGCGCCCTCGACTACTTCTCGGGACACCTCGACATCCTGTGGAAGGTGCCCGCTGCAGTCGTGCTGCTGGCCGTCTACTACGCGATCATCGGTGTCGCAGTCTCGTCGATGACCGATCGACGAATCGTCGCCGGCGCAGCCGTTGTCGGAGTGTTCCTGGTGACCTCGATCTCGTCCGGCATCATCGTCGGCGACAACTACCAGCAGCAGGGTGGATCGCTGGCCGCCCTCATCAACGTGTGGGTGCTGCCGCTGTACCTGCGCGATCTGATCTTCCTGGGCCACATCGACCCCGACTCACCCCTGACAGGCGTCGACCAGGGCGGCCTGATCGCCATCGCGACCTTCATCGTGGTCCTGTGTGCTGCCGCCGGTGTGTTGCTGCGCCGCTATCGCTGGGTCGAACGCTGATGTCATCGTTGCCGCCGCCCACCGTGCCGCCGCCTCAGTACGGCGGCGGCGCACTCGATCCGGCATTCGTCGCCGACGCCACGGTCGAGGTCGCCAACGCATCGGTGTGGTTCGGGCCGAAGGTGGCGCTGTCGGAACTGAGCTGTTCGTTCGGCCCTGGTGTGACCGGTTTGTTGGGACCCAATGGGGCAGGCAAGACCACGCTGATGCGAGCGATGGTCGGGCTGGTTTCGGTGAATCAGGGCACCGTGCGCATCGAGGGCCGCGACCCGCGACGCGATCGTGCCGTGCACGGCCGCATGGCGTTGGTCCCCGAGGACGAAGCCGTGCCGGCCGGTCTGACGGCTGGGCAGTTCGTGCGCTACGTGGCCGATCTGCACGGTGTTGTCGATCGCGAGGCCCCCTCGAACGCGCTCCGATCTGTGTCGATGTTCGACGACGCCGACCGCAACGTCGATACCTTCAGCAAGGGAATGCGTCAGCGCACCAAGGTTGCCGCAGCGCTGGTGACCGACCCGCAGGTGCTGGTGCTGGACGAACCGTTGAACGGCGCAGATCCAGTTCAGCGCGTGCACTTGATCGCTCTGTTCAAACAGCTCGGCGCCCAGGGCCGCACTGTCATTGTCAGTTCGCACGTCCTGAACGAGGTCGAGCGCCTCGCCGAGCGAGTCGTCGTACTCATGCATGGCAGGCTGGCGGCGGCCGGCGGCCGCCACGCAATTCGCGACGCGATGGACGACCGACCGCGACACGTCCTGGTGCGATCCAACGATGGCCGGCGACTCGCGGCCGGGCTGGTCGCACTGGAGTCGGTGGCCGGCGTCACCTTCGACACGGCCCGCGACGGACTGGTCATCCAAACCGTCCGGGCGCGCGAGCTGGCCACCGCGCTGCCCAGGCTCGCTCGCGATTCATCGGTACGACTGCTGGAAGTACGCGCGCTGGACGACTCGTTGGAGAGCCTGTTTCGAGAGCTGGTCCGATGACCGCGCCGTCACCCACCATCACACGTCGGCCCAGATCACGGTTCATCGCGATCGTGCTGTACACGTTGCAGTCGTGCGTGCCACCCAAGCGATGGGTGGCTGTGCTGCTGCCATGCGCCGGGGCACTGTTGTTCGGCCTGCTGGCACACGCCGTCGATGGTGCTGCCGATCGAGCGTTCGCAAACATCGCCGCCGAGGCGATCTTCGGACTGGTCATGCCGATTGCCGCGTTGGTGATCGGCGACTCTGTACTGGGTGCCGAGGTTCGCGCCGGCACGTTTCAATTCACGTGGCTGTCGCCGGCGCACACATGGCAGATCGTCGTGGGGCGCTGGCTGGGAGGTTCGGTGGTCGCTCTGGTCACCATCGCACCGTCGTGCGCACTGGCTGCAGTCATCGCCGGTTCGCCGTCCAGCGCAGGTCCGGCGTTCCTGGCCGCGCTGGTCGGCAGTGTCTCGTACGTTGCGTTGTTCATCGCCATCGGCTGCCTGACACGACGCACCGCGGTGTGGTCGTTGGCCTTCGTCTTCCTCATCGAGCGATTGCTGGGTGGGGCGCTGACCGGCGTGGCCCAACTGTCGCCCACCTGGGAGTCGCGAGCAATCTTCGTCGGCTATCTGGACAACCCGCCGGACCGGCTGATCCGAGAAGGCATTCCGCAGGGTGGCTACGCCATCGTCCGGCTGTTGATCGTGATGATCGTGGCCCTGGCGGTAGCGAACTGGCGGATGGGCCATCTGCGCCTATCGGGCGCCAGCGACTGACGATCACTCTGCTGGAGCACCGTCACTCCGCGGGTGGCACCGGTCGCCCGAACTGCGCCTCGAGGGCACGAACCTCTGGCAGGCCGATCATGTCCAGGAACTCGTCGAACCCGGTCAGCTGATCCCGCACCGGCAGCGGCGTGCCAGCTGCACGAACCGCGGCCAGTGC
>JANNFQ010000407.1:0-10034 GCA_031380045.1 Acidimicrobiaceae bacterium | reverse complement strand
GCCAGCACATCACAGAGCTTTGTCGGCTTGCTGTCGTTGTATCAGCCCGTCGATCTGAGCTTCGGCACCGTCAACCAGAGCATCGCGCAATCGCACACACTGGAGGTGTGGGTGGTGGCCGCGGCCTCCTCTAGTCGTGATCTGAACCTGGCCTACGACACCACCGGCTACCTCAGCGCTCTCACCCTCGCCTGAACCCCCACGTCGAACCCACGTCGAACCCAGGTCGATCTCGCGCCCGGGTCTTCTCGCACAAACGCTCCGCGCTCTTGTTCGCTCACGCGGACGTGTTCCGCCGTCTTTGCGTGACCGCACAGACGTTCCGCGCTCTTGATGGCTCACGCAGAACCGGCGGGCCGCAGATCGTCGGCGCCCCGACGTCGAACCCAACTGTTCTCGACACGATGGCCGTGCGGTCGTCGGGCTACGGTGCGGCCGCGGCTCGCAGGGTGCGACGTCGTGCTGGAGGTTCGTTCCGTGGATATCTCGTGTGCTTTCCCGACCACGCTGTCGTCACCGGCCGACATCGCTGTTGCCGAGGAACTGGGCTACGCGCGCGCTTGGCTGTACGACACGCCGCAGAACTCGCCCGACGTGTGGATGTCGTTGGCGTTGGCGGCCGAGCGCACATCGCGCATCGGATTGGGCCCTGGCGTGTTGATCCCCAGCTTGCGTCATCCGATGGTGAACGCGGCCGGTACCGCAACGCTCGAAGCAATGGCGCCGGGACGCGTCGCGATCTCGTTCGGCACCGGCTTCACGGGTCGGCGCGCCATGGGATACGGAGCGATCACGTGGAAGTTCATGGCCGAGTACATCCAGGCGTTCAAGGCGTTGTTGCGCGGCGAGATCATCACGTGGGAGGGCGCCCGCATGCAGATGTTGCATCCCGACGGCAGTGCCGCGCCTCGGCCTGTCGATGTGCCGATCCTGATCGGCGCGTTGGGTCCGAAGGGTCAGCAGGTCGCCCGCGAATTGGGCGACGGGTTGTACGTTGCGTTGAGCGTCGACGAGGCCGCCAAAGAGTTTTCGTGGGTCGCGTTCCTGTACTGGGGCACAGTGCTGGACGATGGCGAAGCCGCCGATTCCGAACGGGTGCGCGCTGCCGCGGGCCCCGGTTGGGCGCTGGCGTACCACAGCACCTACGAGTTTGCCGATCGAGCTGCGGTCGAGCTGATCCCGGGCGGCGAACAGTGGTTGAAGGTGCTGGACGAACGGCCAGAGGACGAACGCCATCTGGGCGTGCATGTGGGTCACTGCATCCACATGAACGACGCCGACTCGGCCGCGTGGGATGCCGGCGGCTCGGCGATGGTCGAGCAGGTGACGCTGACGGGCTCGCCCGCACAGGTCCGTGATCGCGTCCAGCAACTTGGCGAGCAGGGCGTGACCGAGGTCGTCTATCAACCGGCCGGCCCTGACACGCGCCGCGAGTTGGAGCGGATGATCAGCGCACTGCGCTGAGCCCATCGACCGAAAGTCGGCCGGCGAAACCACACGGCTCTACTACGGTCGGTGCCGTGGATGAGCTCCAGGCTGCCATCGACGAACTTGCCGACCAGATCGACTTCTCGGGTGTCGTGCGGGTGGACCGTGGCGATCGCACCACGATCGAGGCGGAGTACGGCTTTGCGCATCGCGCCCTGCAGGAGCCCAACTCGGTCGAGACGCGGTTCGCCGTTGCCAGTGCGGTGAAGGGCTGGACCGCGCTGGTCGTCGTCAGCCTGATCGCTGATGGCACGCTGCATCTCGAGACCACCGCGCGCTCGGTGCTGGGGGCCGACTTGCCGTTGATCGACGACCCCGTCACCGTTCAGCACTTGCTGGCGCATCGGTCGGGCATCGGCGATTACCTGGACGAGGGGCTCGGCAACGACATCGACGACTACGCCATGACCAGGCCGGTGCACGAGTTGGTGACCACCGAGGATTACTTGCCGATGCTGGACGGCTTCCCCCAGAAGTTCCCGCCCGGCGAGCGGTTCGAGTACTGCAACGGTGGGTTCGTCGTGCTGGCTTTGATCGCCGAACGCACCAGCGGGGTGCCCTTCCACGACCTCATCCGTCTCCGTGTGTGTCGTCCCGCGGGTATGAGCCGCACGGGCTTCCTACGGTCCGACGAACTGCCGGCCGATGCGGCATTGGGATATCTGTCGATCGGCCGCCGGTCGCGGACCAACGTGTTCCATCTGCCGGTTCTGGGCAGCGGCGACGGCGGTGCGTACACAACGGTCGCCGACGTTCGGGCGTTCTGGCTGGCACTGTTCGAGGGACGCATCGTGTCCCACCACTGGGTTGCCCAGATGGTGCGGCCATTCAGCGATGTTCCCGACGAAGGGAGGCGCTACGGCCTTGGTTTCTGGCTGCACGAAACCAACGATGTCGTGATGCTGTCGGGCTACGACGCAGGTGTCTCGTTCCAGAGTGCGCATGACCCCACCACCTCCACCACGTACACGGTCATCTCCAACACAGCGCCCGGTGCGTGGCCGATGGCGAAGCTGCTGGCCGCGCAGATCACCGGCCACTGACGGCGATCAGGACCGGCTACCGCAGCCCAACTGCGTCGGTTCGCCAGAACACATCGGGATACACCAGTCCACCGGTCATCCACGGTTGGTAGTTGGGCAATGCATGAACCATGAACGCCGCCGGTGGGATGCGCGCCGATGGGGCTGTGAAACCCAGCTGACCGGCGGGCGTGAACCCGAAGCGCGGGTAGTAGCCGGGATGGCCCTCCAGGAAGATCAGCGGCTCGTCGCGGAGCGCCAGCACCGCGAGGCTCTCGGTGATCATCCGGCTGCCGATGCCCGACCTCTGCAGGTCCGGCCGTACGCCAACGGGGCTCAGCAACAACACGTCCACCAGACGTTCCGGCGCGTCCAGGATCGCATGGCTGTACAGCACCTGACCGACCAGTTCGCCGTCGAGCTCGCCCACGAACGACAGCTGGTCTTCCCACGACCACGAGTCGCGCATGGCGGTCAGCAGTCGGTGGATCGACTGGTCGTCACCGAACGCGGCGACGGATACATCGCGCATCGCTTCGAACTCGTCGGGTCGCATCACGCGTACGTCCATGGCCGAAACGTACCCAGCGACGGTTCAACGACAGCTATGAGTTTCGGCATGCATCGTGAGTCGGGTCAGGCGGCGTCGAAGTCCATTGTCATGCGCACGACGGTGCTGTCGGCCGCACTGCGGATCTGTACCAGGTCGCAGATCTGATGCACCATCCACACTCCACGACCCCGAGCCGCTGTGGGGGACGGCCGACGCCGACCGACCAACGGATCGCTCAGTTGCCCGCCATCAGTGATCTCGCAGATCAGCCGATCGGGCTCGGTCCACAGCGACAGCACGCCACCACCGCCGTACTGCACGCTGTTGGTCACCGCCTCGCTGATGGCCAGCACCAGATCGTCCAGCCGTCGTTGATCGCGCAGCACTTCGGCGGCCTGGGCGGCGACGAACTGTCGCAGCGCACGCATGGTCGCCAGGTCGAACTCGATCGAGCGCACCGTGGCGGGCGGCGCGCTGAGCGGCGCGTGATGTTGCACGTTCGGATCGAAGTCGGGGTTGTGTCGGTGATCTGACCCGCAACCGGTGAACGGGTGCGCGCGCGACGCTTCCTGGATGACCTCTGCAGGCAATGCCGACGTGTCGTACGGACAGACCAGTTCGAAGGCGCGGCCCTCGAACGCCAGGTTCAGCAACTGTTCGTGCAGTTGGCACTCGGCCAACTCGTCGGGACGGCGGCCGGGCCACACCGGTTCGCCGATGCCACGCAGCCGACGCTCACTCGGATGGCGCTCGACGAAGTCGTGCCAGGCCGAGATGATCCGGCCAGGGTTCTTGCCGATCGCATCCATCGAGGCGAACTCGACGTCGGCTTCGTGAGGCGCTGCCAGAACGACGCGCAGCTGCGCGATGCGCTTGGTGGATACCGCGACCAGGATCGGTTCGTCGGCGGCGACAGAGTCACGAATGAACGGCACCAGTGTGTCCAACCACTCTTGCTCGTCGCTGTAGAAGAACGCTTCGTGCACGAAACCGCTCACAACTGCAGCCTACGACCGGGTGGGGACGTACGGAGACCACGGACCCTGATGCGCCCCGCCGATTCCGGGGTTGGTCATGCTGTTGCCCGGGTAGTGATGTCGTATGCGTGGAGACCCACAGGATCATGCCGAGACCTTCGACGAGGACCAGATCGGAGGCGAGGAGAACTCAGTCAACAGTGATGAGATCGAAGTGGAGTTTCCCCCCGATCGACCGCAGGGCATCCAGTTCGCCGACAGCGATGTGACCGACGAATCGGTTGCCGACCGAGCGCTGCGCGAAGAACCAGAGGTGTGGGAACGGTCCCGGCCCGCACCGGCCGATTCCGACCTTGCCGCCGACGAGCGGCTCGAGCAGATCATCGACACGTCCGACGCCGAATGACGGCGATCGAGGGGATTTGACCTGGGACGGAGCACGTCAGAGTCGTCCCTGAGGAGCGGTTGCGAGGGCCCGGTAGAGTTTTTCGACCCATGACGCAGCAACATCCCGATCTTGCTGACGAGCAGCAGTACATCGACTACGCGTACGACTGTCTCGAACAGAGCCGAACCGATGCATGGAAGCTCCGTGATCTCAGCGAAGCCACTCTCGGCGGCACTTTTCAGGCTCGTTACGAGCGCGATGTCTTCGACGAAGCGCTGGTCAACCGGCTGACCAAGCTCGACCTGGGTAACGCTGCCCTGGTGTTCGGTCGCATCGACCGTCTGGCCGAGACACCCGACGAGATCGAGAGCTTCCACATCGGCCGTCTGGCCGTCGCCGACGCCGACAGCGAGCCGATCGTGGTCGACTGGCGGGCCCCGGTGGCCGAGCCGTTCTACCGCGCCACCGGTCGCGACTCCATGGGCCTGCGTCGGCGTCGCCACTTCTCGGTCGAGGGTCGAACGTTGCTGGGCCTGGAAGACGAGTTGTTCGGCGAGAACCACCTGGGTGTGGCCGGCGACGAAGCTGTGGCCGGCGTCGCCCAGCCGGCGGCACCCGGCGATGGGCTGCGCGGCTATTCCACGTTGCTCGCAGCGCTGCAGCGCGGTCGAACCGGCCAGTTGGGCGACATTGTCGCCACCATCCAGAGCGAGCAGGACGAGATCATCCGCAGCCCACAGGCCGGCGTGCTGGTGGTGCAGGGGGGGCCGGGCACCGGCAAGACCGTGGTGGCGCTGCACCGCGCTGCGTACCTGCTGTACACCTACCGCTTCCCGCTGGAAGACCAGGGTGTGTTGGTCATCGGCCCCAACCGGGTGTTCCTGCGCTACATCGAACGCGTGCTGCCATCGCTGGGCGAGGCGGGCGTCGAGCAGGTCGTGCTCAACGATCTGGTGCCCGACGTCGATTGGTCGCGCTATGGCATCGATCCGCCCGACTCGCCGCTGACTGCCATCGTGAAGGGCGATCTGCGCATGTCCGATGTCATCGACCAGGCAGTCACTGACCGCGAACGACCGCTGCGTCATGACGTTGCAGTGCCGTATCGCACCGGCTACCTGTACCTGCGCGCCGTCGAGACGCAGCGCATCGTGCGCGGCGCGCAGCGCCGCTATCGCCGCCACAACGCGGCCCGAAAGTGGGTCGAGAACGAGGTGTGGTCGGCCATGGCCGCCACCTGGCGTGACGACACCGTGCAGATGAGCGATGTGAAAGAGCACATGCGGGTGCTGCCCGAGATTCGCGAGGCGCTCGAACGAATGTGGCCCGTGCTCAGCCCGGCGCAGTTGTTGCACGACCTGTACGGCTCGAAGGCGCTGCTGAAGCTGGCCGGCCAGAAGTTCCTCACCGAGGCCGAATACCTGTCGCTGTACCGGCCACGCGCAGCCGAGGTGGCCCAGGTGCGCTGGACCGACAACGACGCAGCGGTGCTCGACGAGGCCCGCCACTACTTGGGCCCGCGACCGCAGCGCCGTGGTGTGCCCAACGACGAGGAAGACATCCGCACATTCGGGCACATCGTCATCGACGAGGTGCAAGACCTCACGCCCATGCAGTTGCGCATGGCTTCACGGCGTTCGTTGAACGGCAGCATGACCGTGGTCGGCGACATTGCTCAGGCCACCGGGGCGTTGGCACCCGACGACTGGGCCGACGTGCTGACGCACCTGCCCGATGCCAAGGGCTCGCGGGTCATCGGCCTCAGCGTGGGCTACCGCATCCCCGAGAAGGTCATGGAACTGGCCAACCGGGTCATGATGGCGGCTACCCCTGGTCTGCGCTCGCCGATCAGTGTGCGGGCCGGCGACGAGCGGCCCGAGTTCGTCGCCGTTCAGCAGACCGACGGATTGTTCGCTGCCGTTGCCCAGGCCACGGCCGACATGTCCGACGTCGAGCCCACCGGCAGCATCGCGGTCGTCGCCCCCGACGCCATGGTCGAGGCCGTCTCGAACGCGCTGACCGCGCTGGGCATCGAGCACGGCAAGGCGACACGGAGCGGCCTGAACGAACGGATCACCGTCGTACCGGTCAGCGTGGTCAAGGGCCTCGAGCTCGACGGTGTCGTCGTGGTCGAACCCGCCGCCATCGTGTCGGGCGAGCAGCAGGGCCTCAGGGCGCTGTATGTCGCGCTGACCCGCAGCACCAAGCGACTCACCATCGTGCACGCCCAGCCCCTGCCAGCTGCGATGAGCTGAGCTCGTCCGGGCGCCGGGCTTGCCCGGACTAGGGGTCCGAACTCTCACCCTGCACCTGCAGTACAGCTTCACCCTCAGAGTTCGGGGCCCGTCGGCCCGATCGACCGCCGCTGCATCTTTGCGCGAGCGCATCAACGCTCCGCGGCTTTGATCGCTCAAACAAAGATCCCACAACACGTTCCGGTGAGCACGCAAAGGCGCGGAGCGTTTGTGTGAGTAAGCCCGATGGGCCAAACGGGCAGGCCGGCCCAACCCCCGTCAGGTGAAGTAGTTGTCGACCAGGATGGTGATGTTCTTCGCAGCCTTGTCGGCGTCGGCAGCCCGCTTGAACTTCACGGCCCTGGCGGCCATGGCCACGCTCTGATCGAAGCCGTCGGCCAGGTCGGGGCGCAGGCCGACGACCTCGTCGCGAGCGGCAGCCCACAAGGCCGCAATCTGTTCGGCCGCAGCTTCGTCGTCGCCACCCTCGATCATCACGTTGGCCAGGTTCGATGCTTCGGTGGCCAAGATGGGCAGCAGCTTGGCGGCATCGCCGGTGGGCTCGGTCGTGGTGGTCTCGGGCGAGGTGTCGGAGACCAGTGTCTCGTCGTACGTGGTGCGGCACGCCGACATCGCCACTGCCGTGACCGCGGCCAGCACCGCGACGACGACACCGTTCGAGGAGCGTCGAGCACGGGCCTGAGACGCGACGGGGGTCACGATCGGCTCAGGCCATCACGAGGATGCGTGCACTTGCAAATGCTCCGACGCCCACGTGGCGGCCATCGATCTCGACAGTGACGGTGCCGTCGGGCGAGGCAGCGGTCAGCACGCCGACATGGCCGGGTTGGATGCTGGCGTCCTGCAGGAAGTCGAGCAAGCCCGGCGTGAACTCGAGCTCTTCGGTGATGCGATTGACAGTGAACTGCTGGCCGACGATCAACGTGCTGAGCGGGGTCGAGTCGGGGGCGTCGTACTTCGAGCCGGGAATGGGGTTGCCGTGGGGGCAGGTGGTGGGGCTGCCCAGCACGCGGTCCATCGCTGCCTCGACCGACGAGCTCATGATGTGCTCCCACTTGCCGGCCTCGTGGTGAGCATCGGCCCACGACAGGCCCAACATGTCGGTCAGAAAGCGCTCGGCCAGACGATGCCGACGGACCACCTGTTGCGCCAGCACCATGCCGGTCGTGGTCAGGGTGATGGCGCCGCCATCGATGTTGACGAGCCGCTCGGTCTCGAGCCGCCGAATCATCTCGCTGACCGCTGGACGGCTGACCATCAGGCGTTCGGCGATGCGAGCCTGGATCACCTCGACGTCATCCTCCTTCAGTTCGAAGATGCACTCGCAGTACTCCTCGAACGCAGGATGATGCTCTCCGGAGGCTGGCATGCACCCCAGGCTATCGGCCGGTCGAACCTCGTGTTCGACGAAGCCAGCTCTCGGCGTAGCGCAATCGGCGTTCGAGCTGTTCGGTGGTGGCCATGGTCACTTTGGTGAGGCCTGCCAGGCGATTCATCTCGGCGTTGACCTTGCCGTGCGACAGGCCCGTCATGTCGACCAAGCGTTGCGCGATCCATGCGTTCTTGGCGCGCAGATCCTCTTTCACCTCAGCGACGCTGCGGGTCTCGTCGCGAGCGAAACCGGCGTCGGTGGGAATGTCTGGCAGCACCAGATCCAGGTCGACGCCAGTCCCGTCGTCGTCGCCACAGGCCCCGGCCCCAGCCCCGGCCCCGGCCCCGCCGCCCGGCCCGAACTCTGGCTCGTCGTCGTAGGCCAACCCATCGGCGGTCACCGTGTGCACCACGATGCCGGTGGCGACTGCGCTGAGGGCCGAGAACAACGACAGCTGCTCGGGCTCGCCGAACTGGTCGACGCTGTCGAACGCAGCCTCGGCCTCGGCGGTGGTGAACACGTCGTCGTCGCCGGTGGCCGGGGGTCGCAGCACGTGGCGTCGGGCCTCGGCGATCTGGAACGCATGGCTGCGCAACCGCGGGTCGTCGGGCAGGAACACGTATGCCTTTTGCGAGCCGCGCTCGTTCTGCCAGCGCACGAAGCGCCCGACGGCCTGACGGAAGAACAGTTCGGTCGTCACGGTGGTGGCGTACACGCCGACGCGCAGACGAGGGATGTCGACGCCCTCGCTGACCATGCGCACGGCGACCAGCCACGGCGCGTCGGTGCCGGCGAACTTGCTGATGCGGCTGGACGATGTGGGGTCGTCGCTGACCACCACCTCGGCCGGCACGCCGAAGTTGCGCCGGATCAGCTGGGCGATGCCCTGCGCGTGTTGCTGGTCGATTGCGATGACCAGACCGCCTGCATCGGGTTGGCCGCCGGGCGACGTGCGGATGGTCATCAGCCGGTCATGCGCCTGACGCAGCACAGTCGGCAACCAGTCGCCGTCCAAGCTGAGCGCAGTGCGCAGGCGGTGGCCCATGCCGTCGCGAGCCAGCTCGTCGTGGAAGTTGGCGCTGACGACACTGCCGTCGGGCGCGCTCCACTCCATCACCCCGTCGATGCGTGGGAAGTAGACCGGCCGTACCACGCCGCCGTCGCGTAGCGCATCGGCGTAGCCGTAGGTGTAATCGCTGTTGGCCGTGTCGCCATCGGCCAGCGCGTCGTAGCGAACGAAGGGGATGGCCGCGGTGTCGCTGCGGAACGGGGTACCGCTGAGCGCCAGCCGTCGGGCGGCCGGTTCGAAGGCGTGCTTGATGCTGTCGCCCCAGGCGCGCTCGTCGCCGGCATGGTGGATCTCGTCCAGGATCACGAAGGCATCGGTGGCCAGGCCGCGCAGCACCTTGGCGGTACCGGCGGTGGCCACGTGCTGGTAGGTGGTGACCAGCCCGTGCACATCGCGGGCCAGGCCACCCAACGGGGTCCAGTCGGGGTCCAGCTGCAGGCCCAGGCGGTGGGCGGCCTGCGCCCACTGAGTCTTCAGGTGGCTGGTGGGCGCGACCACGATCAGCCGACGACGTTCCTGCCCCAACGCCCACCGGGCACAGGTCAGCGCGAAGGTGGTCTTGCCGGCGCCAGGGGTGGCCACGGCCAGGTAATCGGGCTGGTCAGCGGCGGTGAAGCCGTCGAACGCGGCTCGCTGCCATGGCCGCAGGCGCACGCTGGGACGCGTGGCGAGACGGGGATCGGTGGCAACGGGGGACGGCGACATGTGAGTCGTCCAGTCTGGCGAGGCACAAGCACACAAACTCGCTTTGTGACGCGGATCCGCGATGCACAGGGGCCTGAGGGGCCCGCACCACAGATCGCCGCTGCAGTCACCGACTGATGTCACCGTGCGACCGGGCCGGGCCCGGTCGCAGGCTGACAACAGTCGACCGCCCCCTGTCGCCAGCAGGAGCCACCGACCAGCGTGT
>JANNFQ010000363.1:0-3437 GCA_031380045.1 Acidimicrobiaceae bacterium | reverse complement strand
TCTTCGGCATCGGCGTTGTTGCGCGTCATCCGCAACGCAGCGCTGTAGAGCTGTGGCGCATACTGCATCGCCTCGGCTGCGAACGCCTCTCGGTCGGCCATGCCGACGACCCTAACCCCAAACGCCGCCGGCCAAACCTTCGGTTCCCAGTCGGTGCGGCGCTGCTGTCGACCGAAGGGGCGCTGCTGTCGACCGATGTCAGCTTGCGACCGGGCCAGACCCGGTCAGACCCTGACATCAGTCGGCGATCGGCGCCGGGTCCAGCCAGGAACGAAGTGTGGTGGCCACGTAGTCGCACTCGTCGATCACATCGGCAGTGGTGAACTCCAGCACGATGCGGCCATCCAGTTGCAGCGCATTTCGCCGGCGGGCGTCCTTCTGCCGCTCGCGATCCGAGACGTGGCCCAGTCGCCCCGAGACTTCGACGACCACGTTCGTGCCGGGGAACAGGAAGTCAACCCGAGCAATGGTCTGGTTGCCCGACTTGTGCATGACCTGGCACGTCGGTCGCGGTAGGCGTTCGCGGCGAACGAGGGCCAGGAAGCGACGCTCGAGATATGACTCGCCGCCAGAGTCCAGTAGCAGTGTCCGCAGTAGTGCAGTGCCGCGTCGACCCGACGCACCCAACTCGGCAGCGCGGGAGGTCAGCCCGGTCAGCGTCACCCGACGCTGACGAATTGCCTCGTCGATGACCTTCTCGATGGCGTGGGCCGATGGTTCGGACGAGGCCATGTCGATGATGGTCCGGGTCGCATTCGTCAATCGGAGGCCGTCGCGGCGGACAAGCTCTGCCGTGTTCCACGCGGTGGTCGTGTGCACGACGAACGGGCCGTCGATCGCGCGTCGGACGCGTGGGACCACGAATTCGACCGTTTCGATCGGGCGCTGATCGATCCCCCACCACGTGGCCGCGGTGCGCCCGTACAGCGCAGCCTGCGGGCCCAGCCACCGCAGCCCGGCCCGGGCGCGCAGCTGCCAGGTGTCGGGTGTGGCGGCGTGTCTCCACACGCCGGGCGCGACCTCCGTCCAGGCGCCGTGCTCCATCCGTCGGCACCATTGGTCCGAGGTCAGTCCTGCCTTCGCGACGTCTGATCGCACGATGAGTTGGTGCTTGCGCTCGGCGAGGCCGAAGAGTGTGTCGTCTCGGTACATGCCTTCAGTGACGGACACCGAGTTCGGCGATTCGGAAAAGGTCGGACGGAAGTCTCGCCTCGGCGGGCTGATGTCAAGCTGCGACCGGGCCAGACCCGGTCACGCCATGACATCAGTCGGTGGTTGGCGGATGGTGCTGCTCGGGGTCGGCGGGGTCGGCGGGTTCGGCGTGCAGTTGCTCGACGAAGTCGTCGATGGAAGCAACGAAGCGTTCCAGCATGTCGGCCAACTGCACGCGCTGGTCGGGCGAGTACGAACCCAGGAGATGCGTCAGCAAGACCCGTCGGCGCTCCGACACCTCCGCGTACTGGCGCTTGCCTGTCTTCGATACCGACACGTTCACGACGCGGCCGTCCTCGCTGCAGGCGTTGCGTGTTGCCAGCCCTTCGTCACCAAGCGTTGGATGGCTCGAGTGGCGGTGGACGGATCGACGCGCAGCGCCTCGGCGAGTTCGCTCATTCGCCAGGCCGGTCGGGTGACGAGCAGGTCGAGAGTGTCGGACTGGCCTTGGTCGAGGGCGTCCTCGCCGGTGCCGAACAGGTAGTCGCGCAGAGCGCTGGCAGATGCGCCGCGGCGGATCTCGATCCACGCCAGCCCGATGCGAACAGCCAACTGCAACTGGTCGGGTTGACCGAGATCGACGGGCTCGAAAGCAGACGACATGTGCCCAGTAGGGTACCCCCGATGGCGGGTCTGGGTGAGGACGCAAGCGCAGGTCAGGCGGCAACTCCGCTGGAGGCACTGGGAGTCATCGCCACGCAGGACGTCATGCTGACGCCATCGCTGCGGCACATCGAGATGTACACCGTGCGCGGGTTGTTGACGCTGCTGTGGCACGAGCCCGAGGGTGCCCCCGACGCTCAATACCCGTCGGCGATCGTGGCGTGCGGTGGTGCGATGGGAGGGCTGATGGGTCCGGCCGACGGTTTGTACCACCGGCTGGGCGTCGAATGGGCGCAACGTGGGGTGCCCGTGTTGCGCGTCAGCTATCGGCGGCCGAACGATCTGGACGCGTGCTGCGTGGACGTCGCTGCTGCGGTGCAATTGGTGGTGGGTGCGGGTGGTGCCGAGCGAGTGGTCGTCATGGGCCACAGCTTCGGTGGAGCGGTCGCGATCAGGGTCGGCGTCGGCTTGAAACCAATCGTCGCCGGTGTCGTGACGTTTGCAACGCAGTCGGCCGGCTGCGAGGTCGCCGCTGGCCTGGAGGGCACACCGCTACTGCTGTTCCACGGAGATCGTGACGAAATCTTGCCGATCGAGGCGAGCGACATGGTTCGGATGATTGCCGGCCATGGTGAGCTGGTGCGATTGCCCGGAGACGGCCACCTGATGGCCAAAAGTGGCGACATCTTGTGGGAACGGCTACAGGACTTTTTGCCACGCGTCCTGCACAATGACGCCAGTACGTGATGAAGGGCGACTGACGGCGGTCGAAGACCCCTTCGCATCGGTCCCGTTTCTTGCGATTCGGGGCCACAACGATCTTCGGAGGCGCGGGTGAAGAATCGGGTTCGAGCAACTCTTGGCGTTGTCGGGGTGCTGTCCAGCGTTGCGTTCGTGACACTGGCGCCGCTGCAGTCGGGCATCCCGGCCGGTGCCGCGCCTCTCGAACTCCAGTACACCGGCGCAGCTCAGATCTTCGTCGTTCCCGCCGAGGTGACGCGCATCGTCATCGATACCTACGGCGCGCAGGGTGGCCCGTGGGACACCACCAAATGTCAGACCGGCGGCTTCGGAGGTCGGGCACGGGCGACGATCGATGTCACTCCGGGCGAGGTGCTGCAGGTGTTCGTCGGCGGTGCCGGTGGCACTGTCGGGTCGCCGTCAGGGAACGTTGGCGGTTTCAACGGCGGCGGCGACGGCCGTGACGCGACGTTCACGCCAAGCCGCGGTGGTGGCGGTGCGTCTGACGTCCGACGGGCGCCGTACGGGCTCGACGATCGCATCCTGGTGGCTGGCGGCGGCGGCGGCGCTGGCACGTTCTCGGGACTGGGCGGCGGTGGTGGCGGTGGCGCTGCAAATGGTGGTGCCGGGGCGTTGTTGATCAGCGGCGGTGGCGGCGGAACCCAGACCGCCGGCGGCGAGGCGGGCGCCAATGAAGATGATGGCGGTTCGGTCGCTACAGGCGGGACGTTCGGCTTCGGTGGTAGCGGTGGAGCCGACAAGGACGGCGGCCCTTCTGGCGGCGGCGGAGGAGGCGGTTGGTACGGCGGCGGCGGCGGTGGCGGCCGCGAGGAAGATGCAGGGGCGGGCGGCGGAGGCGGCTCCAGCTACGGGCCCGTTGG
>JANNFQ010000334.1:0-2678 GCA_031380045.1 Acidimicrobiaceae bacterium | reverse complement strand
CAGGCTGAGCACCCCGAAGGCCACGTGACGGGCCTCGTCACTCATGACGTACCGCAGCAGCTGCTTCAGCAGCGGTTCTTGCGTGGTCTGGTGCAAGAAGCCGAAGGCGGCCAGCGCCAGACCCTCGACCATGACCTGCATGCCCAGATAGGTCATGTCCCAGCGGCTGTCGTTGATGATGTCGTCCAGCAGCATGCGCAAGTGGGTGTTCACCTGGAAGCTGCCACCGAGCTTCTCGTCGAGGTATCGGGCGAAGACCTCAACGTGACGGGCCTCGTCCATGACCTGCGTGCTGGCATAGAGCTTGGCGTCGTACCACGGAACGGTCTCGACGATCTTGGCGGTGCACAGCAGCGCACCTTGCTCGCCGTGCAGGAACTGGCTGAGGCTCCAGTTGCGGCTCTCGACGCCGAACTCCAGCCATTCCTTCTCGCCCCACTTCTCGACCGCAGTCCCGATGTACACGTTGGGGTCCAGGCCCGAGCCGAGCATCTCCTGGTCTTGCTTGACCGTGCGCTCGACATCGACCTCGGTGTCCCATGGCAAGTCGGTGGTGGCGTTCCACTGACCGGTCTTGGCCTTCTCGTACAGCTTGCGCAGCGCCGGCCGGGCCAAGCTGTAATCCCAGGTGAAGATTGCATCGGCGTTGTCCTTGACGATGTGCTCGACCTCGTTGGGGTCGCCCGTGGGAATGGCCAGGATCGCGTCGATGTCGTTGATCTCGGCGCGGCCGATGATGCTGTGGTTGTCGTTGTGGGTGACGGTCATGAGTGAACTCCAATGGTGGTCGACGCCACTTGGAACGTCGGCAGGATGTGGGTACGGATGAACAAGCGGGCCGAGTCCTGGTCGCCCAGGTCGACGTGTTCCGATGGAGCGAGGAAGTACGAAATGACCAGACGGGCCAGCAACTCGACCAGTCGTGCGGCGGTGGCGCGGTCCAAGTAGGGCTCGACCTTGGGTGCCAGGAACAACGCAGCCATGCGGATGATGCGCGGCAAGCCATCGACGGTGAGGTTGCTCAGCGTATGGCCGGGTTCGCTGGCCAGCATGAGGGCCAGATGATCGTCGTGGCGCAGCTCGGTGGTGGCGACCACGACGGTGCGTACCAGCACGTCTTCCAGGTCGGTCACGTCGGCCAGGCCGGCGGTCAACCGGGTGAAGAAGTCTTCCAGCTCGCGTACGCGCAGGGCCTCGAACAGCACGTCTTTGCCGCCCGGGAACATGCGGTACAACGTGGCCCGTGACACTCCGGCGGCAGCGGCGATGTCATCGATGGTGACCTTGTCGATGCCCCACTTCTCGCAGCACGTCTTGGCAGCGTCGAGCACGCGGATCTCCGTCGAGTTCATGCTGAGACGCTAAGACGCAAACCGTCTCATTGTCAAGCACGAAATGCCATGTCGCGCCGCCGTGGCAGCGGTTCGCGGCAACGATCTGAAACCTGACTAAGCTAGTCGGGTTTCGGCGGCGACTGGTAGTGTGGCGAACTCAGCGTGAACACCTGGAGGACAACCATGAAACGACGTGCTGCCCTTGCGGCCCTCGCAGCGTTGCTGCTCGCGGCCTGCGGATCAGACGATGCCACCGACAACACCGCTGCGCCCGCCGCATCGCAACCTGCTGCGGGCGACACGGTCACCCCCGACGCGCGGGCGGCCGGGGGCGGCGCCGCCGTGTGCGCCGCCGGCAAGACATTGGCCGACGGCGCGCTGACGATCGCGACCGGCGATCCCGCCTTCCCGCCGTACGTCATCGACGACAAGCCAGAGGCCGGGCAGGGCTTCGAAGCAGCGGTCGCGTTGGCCGTGGCCGAGGAGATGGGCTTCACCGGCGCTGCAGTCACATGGGTTCGCACCGGCTTCGACGCCGCCATCGCTCCTGGCCAGAAGGACTTCGACTTCAACCTGCAGCAGTTCTCGATCAACCCCGAGCGCCAGCAGACCGTGTCGTTCTCCGCGCCCTACTACACGGCCAACCAGGCCGTGCTGGGCTACATCGATGGCCCGGCAGCCGGCGTCACCTCGCTCAGCGACCTCAAGGCGCTGAAGTTGGGCGCGGCCGCGTCCACCACCAGCCTGACCTTCATCACCGAGGTCATCCAGCCCGATGTCGAGCCGTTCGCCTTCAACAGCAACGCCGATGCCAAGACCGCGCTGGACAACCAGCAGATCGACGCGATCATCACCGACTTGCCGACAGGGCTGTTCATCAGTGCAGTCGAGATCGAGGGCACCAAGGTGTTCGGCCAGTTCCCCGTGGGCACCGGGGGCGCCGGTGATTCGTGGGGACTGCTGTTCAGCAAGGACAACCCGCTGGTGGCCTGCGCCGATCTGGCGCTGGCCGCGCTGACCGCCAGCGGCGAGCTGGCGGCCATCCAAGATCAGTGGATGGGCGACTACACCGAGGCACCCACACTCGCCTCCGAGTGACTCGTTCCGCCGTGTGCAGGGCGTCGTACACTCGCCCACCATGGCCGACGAACCGCAGGTCATGACCGATCAAGGCCAGGGCGCCGACCCAGTGTCGGCGCCCTGGCGCGTCAACGGCATGACGCGCCGCCAGCGGTATCTGCGCGCCCAACGACGCCGGGCCATGGTGGTGGCCGGCACCAGCACCGTCGTGGTCGTCGGCCTGCTGATCCTGCTGGTGCCACGCGCGCCCGGCTGGCACAAGGT
>JANNFQ010000299.1:0-5742 GCA_031380045.1 Acidimicrobiaceae bacterium | reverse complement strand
GATCAGGTCGAGGCGATGACCATGGCCGATCGCGTCGCGGTGATGCGAAAGGGCACGATCCAACAGCTCGATGCGCCTCACGAGCTGTACGACCACCCGACCAACCTCTTCGTGGCCAGCTTCATCGGCAGCCCGCCGATGAACCTGTTCACCGGTCACCTGGTCGCCGACCACGACGGGATGACCGTCCAATTCGGCTCGCTGCGGCTGGGCATACCCGCTACCGACGGCCTGTCGAAGTGGAGCGGCCAGGAGGTCATCGTGGGGATTCGCCCAGAGGACATCGAAGACGCTCACTTCGACACATCGGCCCCAGCCGATCGGCGGCTACGCCTGACCGTCGAACTGGTCGAGCAACTCGGCAGCGATGTCCTGGTGCACTTCGTCACCGATGCCACCCCCGCCCGAGATCAACAGGTTCTGGAAGCAGCCGAGCTCGCCGGCGGGCTGACATCATTGGGCGGAGCGCCCCTCGTTGCACGGTGCTCGCCGCGCTCGCGAGCTACCCGGCAGGAGCAGCTGGAGTTGACCGTGGACACCGAGCGCATCCACTTGTTCGATCCCCGTACAGGCGAATCCATCACCAACCTGCGGTGAGCCGAACTCAACGGCGCGATGCGTTCCCTACTTCGACGGCGATGCGTGCATGGTCCGATTCCGACCGGTGCGCTTGGCGCTGTACAGGGCCGCGTCGGCGCGGAGCATGAAGTTGGTGGCTGTCTCGTGTCGGTCCCATTCGGCGATTCCGGCCGACACCGTTTGCTGACCGGGGACGCATCCGAGGAGTCGTGTGATGGTGAGGTCGGCTTCGTCTGCGCCGGAGGCAGGCATCGCGATCGCGAACTCTTCGCCGCCGTAGCGGGCGATCAGGTCTGTGGTTCGTGCACTCTGCTGCCAGGCCTCCACAGTGGTGCGGAGCAGTTCGTCGCCGGCGAGGTGGCCGTGTGTGTCGTTGTATGTCTTGAAGTAGTCGATGTCGAGGAGTGCCAGGGTGAGGGGTTCGTCGAGTCGGCGGGCGCGGGCGATGGCTCGCTCCAGTTCGTCATCCCAGGCTCGCCGGTTCAGCGCTCCGGTGAGTGAATCGGTTCGGGCGAGTCGTTCGACGCGTTCGACGAGTTCGCGGACTGTGTTCCCCATGACTGGGACGATGGAGAGCCAGATGATCGCTCGTCGCCATTCGGTTGGCGGGTAGTGGGGTGATCCGATGAGCAGGATCGGCAGGGTGAGTACGGCGGCGACGATGATCGTCGCCAGGGCGAGTTGGCGACGGCTGCCGTAGAGCGAGATCCAGAAGTAGGGGAGCAGGAGCAGCGGTGACATTCCTGACGCGGCGCCTCCTTCGGCATGGCGCAAGATGAGGATCACGGCGAAGTAGACGAACGGTGGGGCCGCCTGGCAGGCGGCGGGGAGGCGTCGCCAGGGCAGGATCAGGGAGGTGACGATGGTGGCGCCGGTCAGCGCGAGCGCGATGGTGACGAGCGTTGCGTCGTGTTGTGTCGATGGCACGATCAGCGTGGCGACTCCGAGAATGGCTGCGGTCGCGACGGGGAGGACGCGGCGGAGAACGCCGGGTGAATCGAGTGGGCGATGTGATCGGTTCTCGGGAACTCGACCTTTGCCTGCTTTGATTTGATGCTCGTCAAGGTCGCCGGCGGACTCGATGCGCGTAGAACCCATGTCGAGCCGATCGGCGCGAGGTGTTGCATCAGCGATCGGGCGGCCGCGATGACGGTCGGGCGGTCGTAGGTGATCACGTAGTCGAACACGCGCTCGGAATCGTTGTCGCTCATCCCATGGTGCTCTCGGGCGATGAGAGCACCGGCGTAGTGGGGTGTGACGACCGTGACGGTCCATTCACGCTCGAGCGGGTGCCCGGCGGTCAAGGTGCCATGGCGGACACCGGCGACGAATGGTCGGAGGTCTCGGGCGATCGCACCGACGAGACTGCAGCGGCGAGCAAGACGCTCGTATCGAGCCGCCGTGGCAGGGGTGAAGTGCGTAGCTTGTTGGAACGCGCTGAGTACGACGGCGCGGTCGGGTCCTGCAGTCCCGTGCTGCTCGAGATGCTGCGCAAACAGGGGCCTCGACATCGGGGCGTGTGCAGAAGAGGCGGACACCGAGTTCGGCCGCAGGATCGTCGGCGCAGAGCCGCGCTCGTGCCTGGCCCTGAGATTCGGTCGCACCCATCGGGAATGCACCGTGAGCCCACCGCTACTGAACTGCGCCCTGTGCTGGAACCGCGAGGTCGCCTCCACGTGTGAACCGCTGCTCGTGGCCGGCCGAGGTGATCGGGACAGTTCTGGTCAGCCACCAACAACTGCTCGACGCTCACCAAGACGGGCTGATCAAGAACACGGTGGCGCAAGCCGCGCCGGTGCTGGCCAACCTGCGCAACCTGGCCCTCGCCGAGTTCCGCGCCAACAGCGACTCCCCCACCGGTCTACCGAACAAACGCGCCACCGATGGAACCCTGAAGCGGATGGTCGCCCAGGCCAACCGTTCGATCACGCCGCGGGCCGCAGCAATCCTCGACTTCGAGCGCCCTTCTCTGACGCCTCGCCGATTCCCCTTCCCGAAGGGTCACGCCTGCCCGTACGCACCTCGAGCCCAAATCGCGTGTGAACACTTGCCGAACGACACCCGCAACAGAAGTGTGCAAACGCTCTACGCGCAGCCCGCAATGCAGATTTCGGTGAGCTGCTCCCATCCATGGGCGCCTCCGCTTCGAACTGCGTGTGACGGACTGTCTTGGGTTCGTCAAGAACGAGGAGGAGTATCGATGAGTCCGTTGTCCCGCCGAAGCTTTCTTTCCACCACAGCCGTCGCCGCAGGAGCCGTTGCGGTCGTCGGCCCGCGCGCCCAGGCTGCGGCTGCAGCAGCGCCACACGATGCAGCAGAGACCGGATGGTGGGGCGCCGAATCCGTGGCGTCCGAACCGTTCGTCGTGTACATCCGTGACGCGCACAAGGGCGAAGTCGCCGTGCTGAGCGGCGAGCACGAGATCGTCTATGTCGATCGGGTGCTCGTCGGGCGCCTGCAACGTGCCGTGCGTCGGGCAGGGAAGTGAACCATGTCCTCACACCGCGAAGCCCCCGAAATCTCCAAGGATCCGGTTGCCGACAGCACCGATGTCTATGCGTTCGTCAGCCCTGACCGTCCAGAGACGGTCACCCTGATCTCCAACTACATCCCGCTCGAAGACCCCGCGGGCGGCCCGAACTTCTTCGAGTTCGGCGACGATGTCCTGTACCGGATCCACATCGACAACAACGGGGACGGCAAGTCGGACATCACCTACGAGTTCAGGTTCCGGACCGAGGTCGCGAACCCGAACACGTTCCTGTACAACACGGGGCAGATCCTGGCTCTCGACAGCCCGGCATGGAACCGTAAGCAGTTCTACTCGATCACGCGCGTTGCCAAGAACAACAAGGGCCGCGTCCAACGTGATGTGCTCGGCACGGATTTGCCATGCCCGCCATGCAACATCGGTCCTCGCTCGACGCCCAATTATGCCGATCTCGCCGACCAGGCGGTCATCGAGCTCGACGGAGGGATCCGCGTCTTCGCCGGCCAACGCCTGGACGGCTTCTACGTCGACCTCGGATCGATCTTCGATCTCGGCGCGCTGCGTCCGTTCCAGAACCTGCACCTGATCAACATGCCAGGCGCCGCCGAGGGTGTTGACGCGCTGCGTTCGTTCAACGTCCACAGCATCGCCATCCAGGTGCCCATCGGGCATCTCACCCGCGATGGCAGCACGCCGACCGACCCGATGTCACCAACGGCGGTCGTCGGCGTCTATGCGTCGGCCTCACGTCGCAAGGCGAAGATCCGTGACGACGAACGCCACGCTCATGAGTCGGGGCCGTACATGCAAGTCTCGCGACTGGGCAACCCGCTGTTCAACGAGGTCATCGTGCCGATGGGCGAGAAGGATCGCTGGAACAAGGTGTCGCCAGACAGAGACCACGAGTTCGCGAAGTACGTGGCCCAACCCGAACTGGCGAAGTTGCTGCCGGTGCTGTACCCGAACGTGTTTCCGAACCTGGCGGCCCGCACGGACGATCGTGCCGATCTCCTCGCGATCCTGCTGACAGGAATTCCTGCCGGCATCATCGCCGGCTTCCAGAACTTCACCGGCGCCACCCAAGCCGACCTCCTCCGCCTGAACATGGCGATACCGCCATCGGCCGATCAGAACATCCTTGGGCTGATCGGTGGCGACCTGGCAGGTTTCCCGAACGGCCGTCGAGTGCAGGACGACATCACGACGATCGAGCTGCGCGCCATCGCAGGTGTCACGATCCCGCTCGTCGATCCCAGCTACACGCCCGACGGCGCAGCCGGAGCGATCTACGACGGTACGGCAGGCCCGATGCCGTTCGATGGCAGCATGCCACCGGCGAACGTGTCCTACCTCGACACCTTCCCGTTCCTCGACCATCCGAAGAGCGGTTACGACACCATTCCCCTCAGCGTGGGAGCGCCGTGACCGCCACCTCTGCGCCACCGCACGCCCCCGACCACGCTCACAGTCACAGTCACGGCCACGAACACACGCACGAGCCAGCTCCGAACGGAGGACCCGTCGTGCTGGACATCGGGGGCGTCGTCGGGGCGCTCATCGTCAAGGTGGATGATGCAATGGAGGGATCGGAGCTGCCGATCGAGTTCGCCGAAGAGCCACACCGTGACATCCACACCGGCGTCTGGCGTCGCGCGATGGCTGGCGACACCGTCGTCGTCGCGGTCTTCCCCGAATTGCTCGAGGGCCACTACCGAATTCATGCCGGCACCCATCACGACGGAGCCGACGTGCACATCACCGGTGGGCAGATCAGCGAACTCGACCTCCGTCGTCATCGGCGGGGCCGCCCTCTCGCACCTGATCTGAGCTGACCGCCTGTGGAACCGGGGTGGCGCCCGGTTCCGAAAGGTGATGGCACTGTGGCCGAGACCGGGCGGTAGCCGACATTCGCTGTGGCATCCGTCGGGTATTCTTTGGTCGAATCTGTTGTTGCCCCAGACCCTGGCAACGCGTGAACCTGGTGACTGCAGAGGTGGCGTGGACGCAGACTGTCAACAATCGGACCCCTCGACGGCGACGACACCGACGCAGGTCACTCATGGTTCCGGGCAGGTAGCTGACGGGTGGCTTTCGCGGGTATGTGCCGGGAGCCGGATGGGTGCCATGGTGGAAGCCTTCGACTGGGCGTCGACGACATTGGGGCCGGCCGACAAGTGGTCGATCGGGCTGCGGACTGCGGTCAGCACATGCCTGACATCCCGGTTTCCGATGTTGGTGATGTGGGGCCCAGAACTGATCAAGATCTACAACGATGGGTATCGCGTCATGCTCGGAACCGAGAAGCACCCTCGGGCTCTCGGATCGCCGGCCAAGGCGATCTGGCCGGAGATCTGGGATGTCATCGGCCCGATGTTCGAGGATGTGCTCGTCGCCGGTCAACCCACCTGGGTCGAAAACCAATTACTCGTCCTCGATCGCAACGGGTTTCATGAGGAATGCTGCTTCACCTACTCGTACAGCCCCCTGTTCGACGACGACGGCACGATCAGCGGAGTTCTCGACGTGGCCACCGAAACCACCGAGCGTGTCATCGCTGAAGGGCGTCTCGTCTGCCTCACCGATCTGAGTACCGCCTTGTTCGAGGCCGAGCGTGTCACCGATGTGCTGGTGCGCGCGGCAACGACCCTGGCGCGTTCGACGGCCGACATCGT
>JANNFQ010000278.1:0-5012 GCA_031380045.1 Acidimicrobiaceae bacterium | reverse complement strand
ACGCCGTGGAACTTCCCCGTGCTGATGGCGTCGTGGAAGATCGGACCCGCATTGGCAGCGGGCAACACCGCAGTGCTGAAGCCGGCCGAGATCACGCCGCTGACCGCAGTGCGGTTGGGTGAACTGGCACTGGAGGCCGGCGTTCCCGCCGGCGTGCTGAACGTCGTCGTCGGTACCGGTGCCGAGGCGGGTTGGCGATTGGTCGAGCATCCCGATGTGCGCAAGGTGGCTTTCACCGGGTCCACTGCGGTGGGCAAGCGGATCATGGCCGGATGCGCCGAGCAGGTGAAGCGGGTCACGCTCGAGCTCGGTGGCAAGAGTGCCAACATCGTGTTCGCCGATGCCGACATCGCCAAGGCTGCCGCATCGGCGCCCGGTGCGGTGTTCGACAACTCGGGCCAAGACTGCTGCGCGCGCAGCCGGGTGTTGG
This sequence comes from Acidimicrobiaceae bacterium, assembly GCA_031380045.1. Classification (GTDB taxonomy): domain Bacteria; phylum Actinomycetota; class Acidimicrobiia; order Acidimicrobiales; family Ilumatobacteraceae; genus VFMC01. The sequence continues at coordinate 4,582 of JANNFQ010000278.1, read as the reverse complement.
TGCAGCGCTCGGTGCTCGACGAATTCCTGGAGGGTTTCATCGCTGCGTCGGCGGCGTTCACGGTGGGCGACCCAATGGCGAGTGATACCGCGATGGGTCCGCTGGTCACCGAGCAACATCTGGCGCGCGTGCGGTCGTTCACCGATGGCCTCGACACGGTGTTCACCGGATCGGTGCCCGATGGCCCCGGCTACTGGCACCCGATCATGATCGCCGTGCCTGATGACCCCATGTCCAGCATCTGCCGCGACGAGGTGTTCGGCCCGGTCGCTGTCGTCATCCCGTTCGACGATGAAGCCGATGCGATTCGCATCTGCAACGACAGCGACTACGGGTTGTCGGGCTCGGTGTGGACGCTGGACGGCGCCAAGGCGCTGCGCGTGGTTCGGGCCATGGAAGCCGGCGCGATCAGCGTCAACTCGAACAGCTCGGTCCGCTACTCGACACCATTCGGCGGGTTCAAGCAAAGCGGGCTGGGTCGAGAGCACTCGATGACCGTGCTCGACCACTACACCGAACTGAAGAACGTCTTCATCTCCACCGACTGACCCCGCGCAGCACGCGCGGGTCGCACTTGTCCGAACGGTCGCGATCGGCATGGAGCACGAGCCTGTCGACTTTGCCACCGTGGAGGTGACTTGCTCGACAAGCCCCTGCTCCGTGCGCTGCATGGAATGCCGACGGCGGCCGTTGGAGAGCGGCCTGTCGACCTACGCACCCTGGACGTGACCTTCTCGACGCGCCAGTGCTCCACGGATCTGCTGGACGACCCGACCCGAGTGCCGACGGAGCTGCCTCTCGGTGAAGTTCAGGACCTGCCAGCCCTCGTTCTCCAACTCGTTGCGTCGAAAGCGATCGTCGTCGAACGCGCCGACCGAGCGCATGTGGATGCCGTAGCCGTCCATCTCGAGCGCGACGTTCGCGTCCGGATACGCCCAGTCGAGCTCGTACGTGAAGCCGTTCGATGTGGTGACCAGAACGTGATGTTGCGCGGCCAGGTCCTCGCGAATCAACAATGCACCGAGCCGACTTTCGGCGATGGAGTCAGCCACCACTTCGCCCAAGTCGCGAGTCTGCAGCACCCGCTCCAGCGCGGTCGCCCCAGGGTTCGAACGCAGTCGATCGATGGTCGCGTGCAGATGATCGAGCCGCATCTTCCGGTTCGCCAGCCAGTGCTCGACGTATCGCATGACCAGAGTCGGCGGCAGCAGTGTGCACACGTCGATGGCAGTCCGCTCTTTCGTGGTCGTCCACATGTGGTCGACTCTCTCGAGATCGGCCGGCCCGAGAGTGGCGGAGCGATGCACGACCAGGCCGTCGTGCATCGGCAGGCGGGTCGAGCGATTGGTCAGCTCGACCAGTGAGCAGCTGAAGTTCGGCGCATTGTGCGATGCAAGCGCTGATCGATGCGAGATGACCGCGGTCTCACCCGTCGCGAGAAGGCCGGCCAACAATCGGTGGCGTTGGGTGAGCGGTACGGCCGAGCTGCGGTACACGCCGCGGTGCATACGGTCCAACTCGCCACGAGCGGTCAACCCTTCCAACTGTCGGGCGGTGACGCCCAGGGCGCGGGCGCGTTCGGTGGTGATGAGGCCATCAGAGGTGGCGAGGTGGGCTGCCATGAGCGTTTTGATACCGAATGAGGGACAGCGGAACTCCGCGAACGGAAAACGTGCAGCGGCGGCTTGTCGAGCAAGTCACCTCCACGGTGGCGAAGTCGACAGTCCGGTGCTCCATGCCCGTCATCGAAGCCTCGGCTGCCGGGCCCGACTCGGGCGGGCGCTGGAAGTGGGGCTTCGGGCTGCCGCCCGCCAGGCTCTACCGTACGGGCGATGCGTGCACTGCTGATCGCCAACGCGGCCGATGCCGATGCGGGTTTCGTGGGCGAACGATTTCGTCATCATGGGTTCGCATTCACCGAGTGCTTCCGAGAGCAGCCCGACGAGTGGCCGTCGCTGGATGGGCACGATTTGGTGCTCATGCTGGGCAGCGAGTGGAGTGTGTACTGGCCACAGGTCGCCGACAGCGTTGCCTGCGAGGCCGCCCTGATCCGCGATGCGCAGGCGCGCGGTGTCCCGCAGTTCGGCATCTGCTTCGGCACCCAGACCATGGCCCACGCACTGGGCGGTACGGTCGAGCGCGCTCGCACGCCCGAGATCGGTTGGTACGAGATCGTCAGCGACGTACCCGAAGCGATCGCTGCCGGGCCGTGGATGCAGTGGCACTACGACGTCATCACGGTGCCGCCAGGCGCGGAGGAGCTGGCGCGCAGCGAAGTCGGGCCGCAGGCTTGGCGGATGGGCCGCAGCTTCTGCACGCAATTCCACCCGGAGGCCACCGAGTCGATGCTGTCGCGGTGGAGCAGGGGTGCCGGCGCAGCCGAGCTCGTTTCGTTCGGATCGTCGGTCGAGACACTGATGGACGACACGCGACGCCACGTGAGCGTCAGTCGCGAACACGCCGAGCATCTCGTCGATTGGTATCTCGACTCACTGTCCTGAGCCCCCATTCGAATGTGTTAGACCTTCGCCGCTCGGCACAAGAGCGGCACGGGGGCCGCTCCCGAGCACCCTGGGAGGGAACCACGTGACAACCGCGGACGAAGACCGCGATGAGCTGCATGCGCTGGGGTATGCGCAAGAGCTACATCGAGGACTCAGTACGTTCAGCAACTTCGCAATCAGCTTCTCGATCATCTCGATCCTGGCCGGAGGCATGACCGCGTTCTGGTTGGGCATGGTCACAGGTGGGCCGCGGGTGATCACGCTCGGTTGGATCATCGTCGGATTCTTCGCACTGCTGGTCGGCATGGCCCTGGGCGAGATCTGCTCGGCGTATCCAACTGCCGGTGGCCTGTACTACTGGTCGGCCAAGTTGGCCAAGAACAACGGTCCGCGCTGGTCGTGGTTCACGGGCTGGTTCAACCTGCTCGGCCAGATCGGGGTGATCGCCAGCGTCGACTACGCACTCGCTGTGTTCATCGGATACTTCATCCGCATGTTCGATGACGGCTTCAAGCTGACGGTGATGACGGTGTTCGGGATCTTCGTGCTGGTGCTGATCGCGCATGGCCTGCTCAACACCTTCAGAGTCGACCTCGTCAGGGTCTTGGGCGACATCAGTGTGTGGTGGCACGTGGTGGGCGTTGTCGTGATCGCCGCAGTGCTGTTCATTGCACCCACCAACACGCGTGGCATCGGGGGGGCATTCGATGGGTCGGAGGATTTCGATGGCTTCCTCGTGTGGGGCTTGACCGGCTGGCGAGGCGGCTTCTTCATCACCGTCTACTTGTTCGCTCTCGGTCTGCTCCTTGCGCAGTACACCATCACTGGCTTCGACGCTTCGGCGCATGTCAGCGAAGAGACGAAGGGAGCACGCACCGAGGCACCGAAAGCGATCGTGCGGTCGATCTACATCTCGGCCATCGCCGCTCTGGTCTTGAACCTGTCGATGATCGCCGCGCTGCCCAAGAAGGGTGATACTGCCTACGTCGACATTGCCTTCGGGAACGCGAACGACCCATTCCTCATCAACGCCGCGCCGCGGTTGATCTCGAACGCAGTCGGCGACGGCACGGCCAAGTTCTTGGTCTTCATCTGCATCGTCGGCCAGTTCTTCTGCGGCATGGCCTCGGTCACTGCCAACAGCAGGATGATCTATGCCTTCAGCCGAGACGGTGCACTGCCCGGTTCGAAGTTCTGGCACAAGATCAACCCGAAGACCCGTACACCAACCAACTCCGTCTGGCTCGGGGTGGTTCTGTCGGCGATCGTCGGGTCGAGCTCGTTGTACGTCGGCGGCACGGGAGCAGGAAGGTACTCAACAGCCTTCTTCGCGATGACCGGCATCTGTGTGATCGGTCTCTACATCGCCTACGCCATCCCGATCTACCTCCGACTGACGAATCCCGATTTCAAGACCGGTCCGTGGAACCTCAAGGGGAGACACAAGTTGGTGGGATGGACCTCACTCGTCTGGATCGGATTCATCACGTTGCTCTTCTTCGCACCGTTGTTCTGGCCGATCTGGCCGATTTGGGGCAGTGGCAACGAGATCAAGGAGTATGCCTTCGAGGGAAGCTCGTACTTCCGTCAGAACAACTTCAACTTCACCGGGCCGCTGATCCTGCTGGCCGCGATCTCGTTCGGGTTGTACTGGCGCTTCAGCGGCAAGAAGTGGTTCGTGGGTCCGAAGGTGCAGGGCACCAAGGAAGAGCTGTTGGCCATCGAGCGCGAGCTGGATGCACTGGAGCACGGCAAGCTCTGACGTTCAGTTCCAATGCAGTTGTTCGGCACGAGCCGGTCCTTCGGGACCGGCTCGTGCGCGTCGGAAGCCCAGTCACCAGCCAGGTGTCAGGAATCGGTCACCGGGTGGCGAGCAGCGTCGGTCAACCACGTGGCGAACTCGGGGCGTGCGGCCAGGCGCTCGCAGCTGCTCAGTCGTTCGTCGGCATATGACACGAAGTCGGTGTCCAGCGTGCTGATGGCCTGCTGCACCACCGCCCACATTCCCTCGCGGAACTCGCTCATCACTTTCATCAGTTGCATGCGCGCCATGCGAGATGCGGTGACCTCGCCGAAGT
>JANNFQ010000253.1:0-12158 GCA_031380045.1 Acidimicrobiaceae bacterium | reverse complement strand
ACGCGAGGGTGCCGACCGAGCCGAGCACCTTGCCGATCGCGTATCGAGCACGCACGGTGTCGAGTTACTCGCGGTCGTCGCGGCTCTTGCGTGACCGCATCGCCAGCGATGCTCCGACACCAAGTACCGCGACGCCACCGGCGATGATCGCGATCAGCGCGCCGGTTCCCATACCACCACCTTCGTCACCGCCATCACCACCAATTGGCTTCAGATTGAAGTACGTGGGCGACGTGTTCGTGAAGATCACCGGGCCCGTCTCGGCCGGCTGCCGTGTCCAACCCTCGAATCGATCGGTGCGGTATGCCTGCAGGTCGGCATCTTCGAACAGCACGACATAGGTCGACTCTTCGTAGAACAGCGTCAGCATCTGGTGCACCAGATCGATGCGCTTGGTGCGATCGAGTTCGGCGTTCTGCTGGGTGTACAACGCGTCGTACTCGGGCGACGTCCAGTTGGCGTCGTTGTAGCCAACGGAGTCGATGTCGGTGGTCACCTGCCCTTGGGTGAAGTACGACAGCATCGGGTCGGGATCGACGTACGGTGTCCAACCCCACACGAACATGTCGTACTTGCCCGAGCCGATCACATCGGTCAGCTGCGTGTCGTCGTAGACGCTCACTTCGGTGGCGATGCCGACCGCTTCCAACCAGCCGGTGAGCAACTCACGAATGGCCGCCGAGTTCTCGCTCTCGGAACGCTCGGCGTATCGGAACGTCAGGTCGCGGCTGCCATCTGGCATCTCGCGGACGCCATCGCCATCGGTGTCGAGGTACCCGCCTTCGTCCAGCAACTTGTTGGCTGCGGCGGGATCGTAGGTGTACTGATCGGCCACGGGAATGTCCGGCTGCCAGACCGAGTCGGGCGACACCGACAGCGTGACACCCTTCTTGCCCAATCCCAGGATGACCCGGTCGAACAACACGTCCTTGTCGATCGCGCGATGCACCGCGTGGCGCACGTTCAGGTCGAGCAGTGCCGGGTGGCCGTCGCCCAGCCCACCGGCCATGCCGTTCATCGCCAACTCGGTGAAGCCACCCTGGCGTCCGAACACGGCTTCGATGTTGTCAGCCTGGCCCAGCCGCTCGAACGCCGAACTGGGAATGGAGTTGGCCGCGTCGATCTCGCCCTTCTCGAGGGCAGCGACCATGGCATCAGCGTTGGTGAAGACCCGGAACACGACCTGGTCGATGGCCGGCTGCCCCTGCCAGTAGTTGGGGTTGGCCACCATGGTCCACGACTGGCCCGACTTCCACTCGGTCAGCGTGAACGGCCCCGAGCCGACGCCGTCGAGCGCGTCGTAGGTGGTGACATCGTCGGCCGACAGCGGCTCCCAGATGTGCTTGGGCACGATGTACACATCCATGATCGGCAGCTTCGGGTCGGGCACCGAGCTGGTGATCGTGACGGTCTGGTCGTCGACGACGACTGCGTCGAGATTTGCGGTGGTTGCCGAGTGGTTGATCCATTCTTGATCCCGTGAGGTGTTGATGGTGTAGGCGACATCTTCCGCGGTCAACGGCTCGCCGTCGCTCCACTTCAGGCCGTCGCGCAAGTGGTACGTGTAGGTCAGGCCGTCATCAGAGGCCTCCCACGACTCGGCCAGGCCCGGTGTGGTCGCGAAGTCGGCAGCCGCCTTGTCGGTCAGCGTGGCGTACTGCAGGTTCCACAGCTCGAACGACGAGACAAGGAATCCTGCCGTCACGTTGGGACTGTCGAGGTCTTGGATGACGCCCACGGTCAGCGTGATCCGAGCCTCATCGTCTGATGACGCCCCAGCGCCAGTGGCGACCGCCGCACCAGCCACGAGCCCTCCCAGACCGACCAGCATCGCAAGGGCGACGGTACGTCGTGACATGTGTGATCTCCCCGGTTGTGGAACCGCGACGAGGCAAGGTCTCGTCACAGCCGCAGTTGGCTCATTCTGGCCGCAGTGCGTACTGGTTTCAAGGGTTCCTTGACCGCAAGTTCAGGAAACGTTCGTTCCACCCGTATGAACGGCGTGCTCACGGCATGAGATGCCAGTCAAGGAACCGTTCCAACCGCCGGTGAAAGTGCAGGAAGGGTTCGGTGCGCAGCAGCCCGTGACCTTCCGTCGGGTACGTCACGTACTCGAACTGACGGCCCAGCCGCCGTAGCGCCTCGACGAGCTCAACTGCCTGGGCCGGGTGCACGCGTTCGTCCAGTTCGCCGTGGGCGACCAGCACGGGCACCCTGATCTGTTCGACGCGATGGATCGGCGAACCGGCTTGGTACTGGGCGCGATGGTCACGTGGGTGGCCCATCATCCGCTCAAGATCCAACCGACCGACCAGATCGCTCTGGGCCCACGACGTCAAGATGTCGCAGTCGCCGTACTTGGCCACTGCGCATGCGTAGCGGTGCTGCGGATCGTCGATGACCGAATGCGTTGCCAGGTAGCTGCCGTAGCTGGCGCCGAAGATGGCGATGCGCGTCGGGTCGACCCAACCGAGTTGGCACAGGTGGTCGTGAGCGGCCAGGCAGTCCTGGGTATCGGACACGCCCCACACTCCGTGGTCGGCGCGTTCGAAGTCGCGGCCATATGTGGTGCTACCGCGGAAGTTGATCGCGAACCACGCATAGCCCTTGTCGACGAAGTACTGGGCCACGCCGTCCCACTCGTCGCCGGTCATCGAGGTGGGTCCACCGTGCGGTTGGACCACCGCAGGACACGGCCGGTCGGGTGCAGTGTTGGCCGGTCGATACAACCAGCCGTGAACCGGCATGCCGTCCAGCGACAGGTAGGTGACGTGTTGTGGCACGACGTGCGGGGCGCGACGAATCGGCAGCGGCACGGGGCCGAACAGTTCGGCCACACGGTCGCCGTCCGGTGCGGCGGGCTGCACGACACACACACGCGCCGGCGTGGCGAACGACTCGTGCACCACCGCGATGCGACCATCGGGCAGCCAACGTGGTGACGAGAACGTGCCGCCCTCGGCCACGACGGTCACCACTTCTGTGGAAGGGGCCGATGCCGTGCCACCCGTGGCCGTGCCAACCGTGGCCACATCGATCGTCACCAGATCGCCGACACCGGCGTGAGTTCGCACACCCAGCAACCGAAGGCCGTCTGCCGAGAAGGTCAGGTCCGAGAAGTCGGCGTCGGCCGATGTCACCTGACGCGGGCTGCCACCGGCCGCGTCGACGAGGAACACCTCGTACCAACCGGGCACCTCACTGGCGTACACGATCTGCGCGCCGTCGGGCGACCAGGCCAAGCTGCGCGCGCCCATGTGCATGTCGTGCACCAGTTCGGTGTCGGTCGAGGTGGCGACATCGACGACGTGCACGCTGGTGCACGTCAGATCGTCGTGGTGGAACACGAGGTACGCGACGCGTGTGGTGTCGGGCGAAACGACCACGCCGAAGCAGTCGCCATTCGCTGCGGCCAGGCGGGCCGGCCAGGCGTCGTCGATGTGCACGATGGCCAGCGCCGTCCGCCGCTCGCGGTCTACGCCGATCACCAAACGAGCGTCGTCCAGCCACACCGGCGACGAACCCTCGCAGACATCTTTCGGCACCCCGCCGGCAGCATCGACCACCATCACCCGGCCGCCTTGGGTGTACGCCAACCGTGCACCATCGGGCGACCAGACCGCGTTGAAGTCGTCCCAGTAGGCCGTCAGCGGACGACCGGTCGTGACGCGCTGGGGCTGCGCGCACCCGTCGATCGCCAACGTCCAGATGTCCGACGTGTCGCGATCCAGAACGAAGGCCACAGCGCCACCGTCGGGCGATACCTCGATCTGCCGCGGCCGGTCGGTGGCAGCGATCGCCTCGAGCCGCCACGTGGGGGGCGGCGACACGTCTGGTCGTCCGGGGTTGGGAATGCCGCCGACTTCGTCGGTCCCCACCCACCATGTGCGCGTGTCAGCCATCTGCTCTCTCGAATCCACTCAGCACCTGCAGCACCAATGGCACCAGTCGTGGCAGGTCGTACCCACCCTCTTGTACGAAGACCGTCGGCAGGCCGAGCGCGCCGAGCGCCACACCTGCCGCGTGGAAACCCGCGGCCGTGATCTGCAGTGGGCTCTCGGGGTCGTCGGCCGCAGCATCGACACCCAGCGACACGACCATCGCTGTTGCACCATGATCGCGGACCGTCGAGATGACTCGATCCAGGGCCACCAGCCAGTCCTCGTCGCCGGTGCCCGGTGGCAACGGAACGTTCAGCGTCGCACCCTGGCCGGTGCCCTCGCCGATCTCGTCGGCGTGGCCGACCAGGTGCGGGTACCAACCCGCCGCAGGATCGACGTGAACGCTGGCGTACAGCACGTCAGATCGGTGCCAGAAGATCTCTTGCGTGCCGTTGCCCTGATGTGCGTCGATGTCGACGATGGCCACGCGTGCATGGCCACCGTCACGAAGCCGTTGCGCGGCCGCAGCTGCGTTGTTGAAGTAGCACGATCCACCGAAGTACGCGGGGCCGGCGTGATGACCGGGGGGACGCACGGCGGCGTAGGCAGCACGCTGTCCCGCCCCAACCAGATCGGCGGCGGCGACCGAGCAGTGCACCGCCGAACATGCTGCGTCGAACGTGCCCTCGCTGATCAGGGTCATGGTGTCGGTGGCGTACAGCCCGATCTCGGCGCGAATCGTTGCCGGCCGCCGATCGCGGCGATGTCTCGCCGCGAATCCGGGCATGGCGAAGATGTACGGCACCACGTTCGGCTGCCCCGGGTCGGTGTCGTGTCCGGCGGCGACCCACTCGTGGTGCGCTCGCCGAAGGCAGTCGACGAAGTCGGCATCGTGCACCGACAGCACCGGGTCGAGGCCCAGATCTGGCGCTTCGAGCACACGCAGACCTGCAGCCACGAGCTGGTCGTGCAGCAGGTCGCCACGCTCGGGTTCCTCGTCACCGGCGATGCGTACCCCCAGCCAGTACCCGCCGTCGGGCACGTGCCCCCGATGACGCGCGCTCCACACCACCGGCATCGCGATCGGCGGCATCGCGATCGGCGGGATCGCGATCGGCGGCGTCTCGACTGGCGGCATCGCTACTGGCGGCTCAGCGACTTCGTACACCGTGGCCTCTGGAATCTCAGCAGCGGTCGGTTCGGTCACGAACGGCGATGCTAGCCAGCGCCGTTCGGCGGTCTCCACGGCCCGTGCTCGGGTTCCGGTCCGTCAGGACGTTGCTGACAACACGGTGGCGGACGGGAACCTGATCCAGACCGAGACCCAGACCGGGGCCGGTGACAGGGCCCGGCCCGGCCCGGCTCGGCCGGACGTAGTGTGCCGGTCCATGCCGCCTCCTGCCCCACGACCTCGAGCTCGCGAACACGGGCTGCAGTTCGGCAACGTGCCCACCGGCGCGCACAACGGGATCACCGATGTTCCGGGCGTCCGCGTCGGCCAGGTCACGGTGTGGCACGGCGAGGGCGACGAGCCAATCGCCCGTACTGGCGTCACGGTCATCGTGCCCGATGAGCCGGCCGAGATGTTCCGTCGCCCGATGGCCGCCGCACCCGCCGTGTTGAACGGCGCCGGCGAGTTGACCGGCTCGATCACCATGCAGGAGTGGGGTCTGCTCGAGACGCCGATCGCGTTGACTGGCACGTCGTCGGTCGGCCGCGCCTACGACGCGCTGGTCGACGAGATGTACCAGGCAGGCGCCGACGAGGTGGTCATCCCCGTGGTCGGCGAATGCGACGATTCGTGGCTCGACGACTTCAAGCGCCGTTGGCTGACGGCCGACCATGTTCGGCAGACCCTGGCCATCGCCCACGACGGTCCCGTGGCCGAGGGTGTGGTCGGCGCCGGCGCAGGCATGGTGACCATGGGCTACAAGGCCGGCATCGGCACGTCGTCGCGAGTGATCGACGGGTTGGGCACCATCGGTGTGCTGCTGCTGTGCAACTTCGGCGGCCGCGATCAGATGCGCATCAGCGGCGTGCCCGTCGGCCAACTGTTGATCGACGACACCCGCCCCACACCCACCTTGGACACCCGCGGCAGCTGCCTGGGCGTGGTCATCACCGATCTGCCGTTGGACGCTCGGCAGTTGGCCCGTGTGGCCCGACGCGTCGGGCTGGGCCTGGCGCGCATGGGATCGGTGGCGCACCACGGCAGTGGCGACATCTTCTGTGCCGTCTCGACCACCAACCGATCGACCCGCGGTGCCACTGGCCGCATCACGACCGAATTGATCGCCGACGGGTCGATGAACGACGTGTTCCCGGCCGTGGTCGACGCCGCCGAAGAGGCTGTGTGCAACGCCTTGTTCGTGGCCGACACATGTGCCGGCGTTGGTGGCGCAGTCGTGCCCGGCCTACCCCTCGACCGAGTGTTGCCCCTGCTCGCCCACCGTCACTGAACGAGTTCGATTGCGAGGTCGAAGACTGCGTCCAGCATCGGTTCGGTCAGACGGCCGGTGAAGGTGTTCTGCTGGCTGGGGTGGAACGAGCACAGCAGCGTCGGCCCACCGTGCACAGCGACCCGCACGCCGTGCCCGAACTTCGGCCGCGGCCGCACGCCGAAGTGCTGACACGCAGCCTGGTACGCAAAGCCTCCCAGGCACACCACCACGCGCAGCTCGGTCAGCAACGCCACCTCGCGGGTCAGGAACGGCTGGCACATGATTCTTTCGGCGGGCAACGGAGCGTTGTCGGGTGGCGCGCACTTCACCGCCGCCGTCACCCATGCATCGCGCAGCGTCAGACCATCGTTGATGAAGGTCGAGGTCGGTTGGCTGGCCAGCCGGGCACGGTGCATCGAACGGAACAGCCAGTCGCCCGAACGGTCGCCGGTGAACACCCGTCCCGTGCGGTTCGCACCGTGCGCCGCCGGCGCCAGGCCCAACACCAGGATGCGAGCCGCAGGATCGCCGAAGCCGGGTACGCCGCGACCCCAGTAGGTGTCGTCGCGGTACGACGCACGCTTGTCCTCCGCAACCTGTTCGCGCCACGCGACCAAACGCGGACACTGTCGGCAGTCACACACGTCATGGTGCAGGCGAACAAGGGAATCCACCGGATGCACAGTAGGTTTCGAGATCGAGATGGCGCGAACGAGAACTCCCACAGCGAAGGCCCCACCTGCTTCCACCCTGGTACTGCTGGTGCGGCACGGACAGACCCCCACCACCGGCAAGGTGCTGCCCGGCCGCGCACCAGGCCTGCACCTGGCCGATGTCGGCACTCAGCAGGCACAGCGCGCAGCAGACCGCATCGCCGAACTGAAGACGGTCGATGCCATCTACGCCTCGCCGCTGGAACGCGCTCGAGAGACCGCAGCGCCCATTGCCTCGGCTCGCGGCATGAAGGTGCACATCGACAAGGGACTGTTGGAGTGCGACTTCGGCGACTGGACCGGCGCCGAACTGAAGAAGCTCATGAAGTTGCCCGAATGGGGCACCGTGCAGCGGGCACCGTCCACATTCACGTTTCCCGGTGGCGAGAGCTTCAACGCGATGCAGACCCGCATGGTCACCGCCATCGATCGGCTGCGGGTCGCGCATGCGGGCGGCGTGATCGTGTGCGTCTCGCACGCCGACCCCATCAAGGCCGCAGTGGCACATGCCATGGGCACGCACATCGACCTGTTCCAACGCATCGTCATCGGCACCTGCTCCATCACCGCCATCGCCTACGGCATGGGTGCGCCCATCGTGTTGACCGTAAACTCCACGGGCGGCTCGCTGGCCGAGCTGCGGCCCTCATGAACGCCATCATGAAATTCGGCATGAACGCCGGCACCGGGTACTGATCAGCGATGGGTGTCTACTACGACTTCGACGAGGTCGATGCCTTCACAGTTGGCGCGGTCGGACGACCGGGGCAGCGGCTGTTCATGTTCCAGGCTCGTCGCGGACGCGAGCGGGTCACCGTGAAGTGCGAGAAGCAACAGGCCGCCGCCATCGCCGACTACCTGCGCAAGCTGCTGCACGATCTGCCACCCCCCGATGATCGGCCCATGCCCGGGGCGCTGGAGCTGACCGAACCCGTTGAAGCCGCCTTCGTCCTGGGCCCCATCGGTCTGGGCTATGACCGCTCCGCCGATCGAGTGGTGCTGCAGTTGGACGAGTTCGTGCCCGTCGACGACGAGGGCGAACCCGACAGCGAGGCGGTCGACGGACGCAGTCGGGTACGAGTGTTCCTGACCCGCGGTCAGGTTGCAGCGCTGTGCGATCAGGCCGAGGGGCTGGTGGCAGCCGGCCGGCCGCCGTGCATGTGGTGCAACCTGCCGATGGATCCGGATGGGCACATCTGCCCACGCATGAACTGATGGTGGTCGATCGCACGGCGCAACTCGAACTGCTCGCCGCAGGCGAGATCGAGATCGAGGGACGCATGCCGTGGAGCAGCAACGCCACGTTCTTGGTCGACGTCACGGCGGGCGATCAGACCGCGAAAGCGATCTACAAACCGCAGCGCGGCGAGCGGCCACTGTGGGACTTCGAACCCGGCTTGCACCGTCGAGAGCTGGCCGCCTACCGGCTCAGCGAGGCGCTGAGCATCGACTTGGTGCCACCGACCGTCATCCGCGACGGCCCCTTGGGCGAGGGCAGCGTGCAGTGGTTCGTCGACGCCGACCATCAACAGCACTACTTCACCATCCACGAGGCGCGCGAAGACCTACACGATCGGCTGCGCGAGGTCGCAGTGTTCGACCTGTTGGCCAACAACACCGATCGTAAGAGCGGTCACGTCCTGATCGACACCGAAGGCCACATCTGGGGCATCGATCACGGGTTGTGCTTCGCCGCCGATTTCAAGCTGCGCACAGTGGTGTGGGAGTTCGGGGGCGAACCCGTCGATGGCCAGCTGCTGCAGTCGGTGCGCCACATCGCCGCCGGAGTACCGCTGGGCATCGCTGCACTGTTGGCCGACGTCGAGGTCGAGGCGATCGCCGAGCGCGCCCGGTGGATCATCGAGCATCCGGTCCTGCCGGTCGATACATCCGGCCGTCGCTACCCATGGCCACTGGTCTGACCCGATCCACGAGCGGCGCCCCACGGTTTGTGTCAAAGCAGCAGTGCTGTGACCAGCACCTGTGAGCCCGCCGGGTTTGTGTCAAACCGGGGTGGGCCCGAAAAGTCAGCGGGACTTGAGGGCTTCGATGAGCTTCGGGAGCACCTTGTGAACGTCGCCGACGATGCCCAGATCGGCAATGCCGAAGATGGGGGCTTCCTTGTCCTTGTTGATCGCGATGATGTTCTTCGCGCCCTTCATGCCCACCATGTGCTGGGTGGCGCCCGAAATGCCGGCGGCGAAGTACACGCCCGGCTTCACGACCTTGCCGGTCTGGCCGACCTGGTAGCTGTACGGCACCCAGCCGGCATCGACGATGGCTCGTGATGCGCCCGGCGCACCCTTCAGCAGCTTGGCCAGCTCCTCGATCATCGTGTACTTCTCGGCCTCGCCCAGGCCACGGCCACCCGACACCACGATCGCGGCCTCGTCCAGCTTCGGACCCGAGTGCTCTTCGACGTGCACCGCATTGACCACGGCGGTGCCGGTTGCGCCCAGTTCGGGCACTGCAGCGGCAACGACTTCGGGTGCCGCGCCGCCAGCCGACTCGGCGGTGAAGCTCTTCGGACGGAACGCAGCGAGGTGAGGGCCGGCGCCGGCGAACTTGGTGGTGACCAACGTGTTGCCACCGAAGATCGGTGTGGTCACCTTGACCGACTCGCCGTCGTTGGCGATGTCGACGTTGTTGGTGATGACGGTGCGGTCGAGCTGCACCGATAGGCGGCTCATGATGTCGCGACCTTCGTAGTTCTGCGGGAACATGATCAGGTCGGGTGAGTCACCTCCATCGATGACTGCCTTCATGGCGGCGGCCACTGCAACGCCGGGCAGCTTGCCGCCCAGATCGCCGGTGGCGTACACCTTGGTGGCGCCGTACTCGCCCAGCGTGCCGGCGATGGCCGAAGCATCGCCGCCGACGAACGCGGTGACGGTGCCCAGACTGCGTGCCTTGGTGAGGAGCTCGAGGCTGCCCGTGATCGCGGCGCCGTTCGATTCCTGTGCGAAGACCCAGATGTTCATGATGGTTCCGTTCTTGTTCCGTGTGGGTTCCGGGCTCAGATGACTTTGAGGTTCTCGAGGAACGCCACGATCTTGGCGAAGCCCTCGCCGTCGTCTTCGACGATCTCGCCGGCCTTGCGAGCTTCGGCCTGGGTGATCTCAACGATCTCTTGGCCGGCGCCTGCCCAACCGACGGGCGTGACGCCCAGGTCGGCAGCGGTGACGGTGTCAATTGGCTTGGCCTTGGCGGCCATGATGCCCTTGAAGCTGGGATACCGAGGCTCGACCACGCCGGCCGTGACGCTGATGAGCGCCGGCAGCGGGCACGTCACTTCGTCGTAGCCCAGCTCGGTCTGACGATCGACCTTCAGGGTGCTGCCCTCGACGACCACCCTCTTGGCGAACGTGACCGATGGCAGGCCCAGCACTTCGGCCATCTGCTCGGGCACGGTGCCGGTGTAGCCATCACTCGATTCGGTGGCGGCAATGATCAGGTCGGCGCCGCCCAGCTTGGTGACCGCGGCCGCCAGCACCTTGGCCGTCGTCAGCGCATCGCTGCCTTGCAACGCCGGATCGCTGACCAACACGCCCTTGGCCGCACCCATGGCCAGCGCGGTGCGCATGCCCGACACCTCGCCGTTGGGGGCCATCGACACCAGGCTGACCTCGCCGCCGCCGGCCGCGGCGACCAGCTGCAACGCCATCTCGACGCCATAGCTGTCGGATTCGTCGAGGATCAGCTTGCCGTCGCGCTTCAAGGTCTTGGAGCCGGTGTCCAGCGCACCTGGGGTGGCGGGATCTGGGATCTGCTTCACACACACGATCACGTTCATACGCGCCCATTGTTACCGGTGGGTACCGCCGGCACCCAACCCGAGTTCGTCCGGTCGCGCTTCAGTCACGGCACGGGTCACGACGGTTGGCCGCACCTTCGGACGAACTCCCGAACGTCGCGCGCCACCAGCGGTAACGTGCGGGACTTGCGGATCCTGCTCGTCGTCAACGCGTTCGCCAGTTCGGTGACGGCGCGCAACACCGTCGTGGTGCACCGCGAGCTCAGCCAGCGGCATGAGGTCGAGATCGTCGAGACGAATCGCCGCGGCCACGCCACCCGGTTCGCTCAAGACGCGGCACGCCGGGGTCTGGACGTGGTCATCGGCTTCGGTGGCGACGGCACGTTGAACGAAGTCGCTACGGGAGTTGCCGGCACGTCGACCGCATTGGGTGTGCTGCCAGGCGGATCGACCAACGTGTTCGCGCGCACCATCGGCCTGGAGAACGATCCGGTGCGCGCCGTGCGCCAACTGGTGTCGGGCATCGACGCGCACGACATCGAACCCATCGGGCTGGGCCGCGTCAATGGCCGGTACTTCTGCTTCCACACCGGCGTCGGCTACGACGCGGCCGTGGTGAACGAGGTCGAGAAGCACTCGTCGTTGAAGCGCTGGCTGGGCCACCCGCTGTTCATCTACGCCTCACTGCGCACATTGATGAGCCACTACGACCGCACGTCGCCACACTTCAGCGTCAGCGGACCCACGGGTGATCAACCGCCGGGCTGGTTCCAGGTACCCGATGGCTACTTCACGATCGTGCTGAACACCAATCCATACACGTATCTGGGCAACCGCCCGCTGGACCTGTCGCCCGCTGCCACCCTGGACCGCGGCCTGGTGGCCGTGACGTTTCGCACCATGCGCTTGCGGGCCGTGCTCGGGTCGGTGGTCGGAGCGTTGCGCGGTGGCGGCGTGCAGACCAGCGAACACCTCGACGTGCACACCGACCTCTCCACGTTCACCGTGCGTCATGACACACCGTTCCCCTACCAGGTCGACGGTGATTACCTGGGCGAGACGCGCGAGCTGGCGTTCACACATGTGCCCGACGCCGTGCAACTGGTGCGCCCAGCACCGATGACGCCGACCTGATCGGCTGGACGCCCCGAGGCCCGGCCATCCTCAACGAACGTGGCGCTCTCTACACCAGGTCGGGGGCCAGTTCGGGGTGTCGTGAGCGCCGGGTGGGTCCGGTTGGGGGTCAGGGTTTGGTGTTGACGGCGTTGAGTTCGCCGGTGTTGTAGGTGGTGGGTGTGCTGTTCCAGGTGTAGTCGTTGTCGGGTTCGGTGTAGCCGTCGGCCCAGAAGGTGATGGTGTAGGTGATGGT
>JANNFQ010000248.1:0-1563 GCA_031380045.1 Acidimicrobiaceae bacterium | reverse complement strand
TCGTCGATCGCCAACCGGATCTCTTCCGGCGTCAAGACCACCGTCTTCGGCAGGCCGCTCATCAGATCGCGACCACGTACCTCTGCCTGGTTCTCGTCATCCGTGGGGTCGGCCGAACCGATGGCCACCTTCACTTCCTCTGCCGTGCGCTCGCCAACCGCAATGCCGTGTTCGCGCCGTACGTAGCTCTGGATGGCGGCGTCGATGTCGAAGCTGCCCACTCGTACGGCTTCGAGTGCCACGATGCCACCCAGGCTGATGACCGCTGTCTCGCTGGTGCCGCCACCGATGTCGATGACCATGTTGCCGACCGGTTCGTCGATGGGCAGATCGGCGCCGATGGCCGCAGCCATGGGCTGCTCGATGAGCTGTGCGTCGGCCGCGCCGGCACGACGGGCCGCGTCGGTGACTGCGCGACGCTCGACCTCGGTGATGGCCGACGGCACGCAGATGACCACCTTCGGTCGCGTGAACCGGCTGACGCCGACGCGCTGCAACAGCAGGCGGATCATGCGTTCGGTGATCTCGAAGTCGGTGATGGCGCCACCGCGCAACGGGCGCACAGCAACGATGTATCCGGGCGTGCGCCCGATCATCTGCCATGCCTCGCGACCGGTGGCCAACACTTCGCCGGTCTGTCGGTTGAGGGCGATGACCGAGGGCTCGTTCAGCACGATGCCCTTGCCCTTCATGTACACCAGGGTGTTGGCGGTACCCAGGTTGATCGCCAAGTCGCGTGCCATGTCAGTTCCGGTCCTCGTCGTGCTTGCGCGCACGGTCGATCACTTCACGTCGCGCCTCTGGCGACAACGCGTCGATATGACGTCGGAACGACTGCATGCCTTCGTCCTGGCGTGGGCGGCGATGCCCGCGCGCCATGATCACCACGGCGGCGACGATGGCGATGACGACGATGGCGATGACGAATGGCACCTAGTGGCCCCGAACCGTTGGCACTGAGACGGGGTCGACGATCTGGTGTGCCCCCGTGCCCCAACCTTGCGTGGTACCGGTCGCGGGGTCGAGCCAGGTCTCGTGCTTCCAGATCGGGGCCGACGCCTTGAGGGCGTCGATGGCGTAGCGCGCGGCCTCGAAGGCCTCGGGCCGGTGCGGCGCGCTGACGACGGCCACGACCGAGCTGTCGCCCAGCGCAAGCTGACCGACACGATGCAGCAGCACGATGCGGCCCGTGTGCGTCCAGCGCACCCGAACTTCGGCGGCGATCTTGTGGAACGCGGCAACGACCTGCGGTTCGTAGGCCTCGTAGACCAGATGTTGTACATCGGTGCGCAACAGTCCACCGTCGTCGACCGCGTGATCGCGTACAGTGCCACTGAACAACACGACCGCACCGCAGTTGGGCAGCACGCACCACTGGTAGGCGGCAGTGATATCCAACTGCGAATCGGTGATACCCACCCAGGTGTCGCTGTTCACGGGTGGATGCACGTGCCGCATCGTAGCCGCTCGCGCCCCCGTCTCCCCGGGGCGATGCCAACCTGATGGTCCAGGTCACTACGCTGTCCCCTTCGTGGAGCGGAGCGAGCCATTTGACGCGTGGGA
>JANNFQ010000220.1:0-1685 GCA_031380045.1 Acidimicrobiaceae bacterium | reverse complement strand
GGCGAGAACTCGACGTCGAGCACCAATTCGTCGGGACCATCGGGCAACGGTTGCAGCTTGGTCACCAACCCCGTTCCGTCGCGGGCGAAGACGTTGACGACCGAGTTCATCTGCCCGATGGCGATGAACCGATCGTCGGCGCCAGCCGCGATCGAGAAGTCGAGGAAGTAGCGCTGACCGTCGAGGTCCACGAACCGCCCTGTCGCCGTGTCCCAGGTTTGCAACGTGACCATGCCCGACTCGGGATCGTCAACGGCTCGAATGATGGTGTTGTCGACGATGCGGGCCTCACGTGCGGCCGGCTCGAGGTCGACGCCGATCGAATGGGCGCCGTCATCGTCCAGCTGCCAGATGCTGGACCTGCCACCGGCCGACGAGACGAGCGTTCGGCCGTCGCGGGAGATGTCGACGAATGGACCGACTCGAGGAACCGACGCTGCTGTGGCGAACCCCGCGCCGTCCAATGCCCACAACCGAATTGCGCCGGGACCTTGCGCCAACACCCCTGCGTGGGGATCGATGGCGAAGCTCAACAGGGTCGACTGCGACGGTATCGGCAGTACCCGCCTCGCCTTCGTCACCAGGTCGTACTCGACGACGCCGCTGAAACCGGCCACCACCATCTGGTCGCTCACTCTGGCCAGGGCCTGCTTGTCGTGACCACTGGTCACCACGGAGTCGCCCAGCTCGATCGGCGTCCCCGACGGCTCGCCGGTGACGGGGTCGTATGCCTGCAACTGCGTCGCCACTGCCCACAGCAATCCGTCGTCGAACAGCAGTGCTCCCGCCCCCGTGGCCTTGTCACCGTCGGGACTGATCGGGTCGCCGACCTGTGCCCCAGTTGCCAGATCCCACAGTCGTGCCGGCTGTTCACGACCCGTGGCCGCCGCCAACCGGGTTCCATCCTCGTCGAATGCCAGCGAGGTCACCACCATGTCGGCGCCGAGGCCGGGGAACGCCACATCCAATGCCTGGCCGCTGGTGAGGTCTTCCACCACCACGGCGCCAGACTTTGCTCCCAACGCCAGCAACGTTCCGGTCGGGTCGAACGCTGCCCTCGACAGCTCCTGCTTCGCCAATCCGACGCCCTCGGAAACGAGCGCCCCAGATGCGGCATCGAACACATGCCAGTTGCCATCGGCGCCGCCGGCCGCGACCAGATCACCGTTCGGGGATGCAGCCACGGCGGTGTAGCCGTCGGGGTTCAACCACAACTGTCGCCGCTCGTCGACAGACCACACCGACAGACCGAGGCCCGATACAGCCACGATGTTGCCGTTCGGCAGGAAGGCGAGGTCGTTGACGAACCCAGCGCCCAACATCCCCATCCACGCGTGCGGTGCGCCAGCGAACACTCGTTCCAAAGCACCGAGGGTGGCGACCGAAGGATCGCGGCGCATCGCCTCCAACGCCAGGAGCAGCGCCGGCGGGGTGTTCGAGTCGATCAGCCGCGCCGACTCGGCGATCAGGCGCCCGGTCTGCGCATCGAACGCTGTGTCGCGCGCTCGGCTGCGTTGCTGCAACGCCAGGCCGCCTGCCAACAGCGCGCCCACGAGCAACAGCGCGGTGCCCACCAACATCGTGCGCAGGCGTCGGTTCTGCCGGCGTTGGCGCCCTTGCTCGCGCTCGAAGGCGACGCGGCTGGCGACCACGAACTCGCCCTCCTCCGCGGTCAGACGATCGGC
>JANNFQ010000190.1:0-3031 GCA_031380045.1 Acidimicrobiaceae bacterium | reverse complement strand
CAGCAATCTGCCGCCCGATCAGAGCCATCGGTTCGGAACAGCGGCGGCTCGCTTGTTCGTCTTCGGTGCCGCGGACATCGACGATGTCGCTTCCAGTCTGCCGCCCGACTCGATCGCGGTGTTGGGTGCCGAGGTTTCCTTCCTCCCCCTGCGCAGCGCAGCGAATCCTGGCGAGGCGGTCGCCGTCGATCTCAGCACGCTCGACATGGCCTCGCCTCTGGCCGAGGGCATCGCCCGCCCCAGCAAGGGACGGCTACCGGCGGCCGACGACGAGGTCTTTCTGGACGAGCGTGCCGCCGAGGCGTTCGGTGTCAGCGTCGGCGACACGCTGCAACTGGTGCGGCCTGCGCAGAGCTTCCGAGTGGTGGGCGTCGGCACCGCCGACGGCTACTACCGATTGATGGCCGCGCCCGGCTTCGACCTGAGCGCGCTGCGACCCGACATCGCCCAGAACACTGCGCTGATCGACGGCCCGAGCTTTCGTGATGGGTCGGTGGGCTCAGGGCTGCTCGACGCCGGCTCGGCCGACGGGTCGTTCAACGTCGAGTACCCCGAACAGCCCACGACCGACCACCTGGCTCTGTTCCTCGGCTGGGTGTTCTGCATCTTGTTGATGGCGGTACTGGGCATCATCGTCTCGGCGGCATTCGCAGTCAGCGGACGTCGTCAACTTGTGACCATCGGTCAGCTCAGCGCATCGGGCGGCGACCCGGCTGTTCTGCGCCGATACCTGGCGCTGCAGGGTACGTGGTCGGGGTTGGTCGGCGTGCTGGTTGGCATGGCGGCCGGCCTGGCGCTGGTGCCCGTGCTTGGTGATCTCATCGCCAACGACGGCCGTATCGACGTGGTCGCCTTCGACCTGATCGTGATCGCGGTGGTGGCGCTGACCACAGCGACGCTGGCTGCCATCGTTCCCACCAAAGACCTGGCGCGCACCTCGGTGCTGGCCGCGTTGGGAGGGCGTCGGCCGATCGCCAAGGTTCGTCCCCGCCAGGTGCGCTTCGGCGCCATGTTGGTGGCCGGCGGCCTGGCTGCTCTGTGGCTGGCGGTGTCGTCGGCACGCGACTCCAACAACAACAACAGTGGCAACGGTCTGGGCGCAGCGGTTGCGCTGGCCGGCGCAGGCGGGCTGGCCGTGCTGGCGGGCATGTGCTGCGTGTGTCCGGTGATCGTCGATCTGGTATCTCGGGCTGGCTCGAAGCGGCGCGGTGCCACTCGATTGGCGACGCGCGGTCTGGGCCGTCACCGGGCTCGGTCTGCGGCGTTGATGGCTGCGATCGCGGCGATCGGCGCCGCGGCCATCGCCGCCGGCGCAACTGCCGAGCAGCAGTTCGCAGACCAACGCGACATGTTCTTCAGTTCCGAGCTCGATCTGGTCGAAGTAGTCAGCGCTGTGTTCACGAACGACGGCTCCGATGCGCAGGGCCTGGGCCCCGGATCGATCCGTCCGCCGGTTGGCCCCGATCTGCCCTTCCTGGATGGGTCGGTCGAGGTCGATCCCGCCGGGGGCCAAGCCGCGGGTCCTCAGCCCGTCGTGGTCGAGCAGTCGGTCCTCGATGGTGTCGAGGCAGTGGTCGGGCCGGTCGATTGGTATCAGGCCACACAAGTGTTGAACACCGAGCAGGCCGCAGCAGCGATGGGCGGCGATCTCTTCAGCGAACCTCTGCTGGTCGCTGATGAGGGTCTGCTGAACGTGATCGGCCTGACTGCCGGGCAGCGCGCCATCCTGGCCAGTGTCGATGGCGCCATGATCGTGCCGTCGGCGACGGAGTCGCCCTCGCAGTTTCAGGTCGGCGACATGTTCGGCGGGTTGCAGGCCACGGTGATCCAAGCCGAGACCAATCGGTTCTGGATGGTCATCAACCCGCAGGCCGTCGAACGACTGGGTCTGGACGCGGTCCCGGCGGGCACGTTCGGCCGGTTGCAGCACAACGTGACTCGTGATCAATACGACGAACTGACCAGTCAGAACGTGTTCACCAACGAGAGCGCCTTCTTCGTGGATGTGCCAGCGGGCGAACTGATGACCAACATCAACGTCGGCTACCCCGACGTCGACTACAGCACGTTGGCCAGACTGATCATCCTGGGTGGCATGTTGCTCCTGACGACGGTCGTCGTCGGTGTCGGCATGGCGCTGTGGGCAGCCGAAGGCAAGGACGAGCGCGATGCACTGGTGTCGATCGGTGTCGCACCTTCGGTCCTCGCCCGGGTCGTGGGTCTGAAGGCATTCCTGCTGGCGTTCGTCGGCGGTGTCATTGCCGTGCCGTTGGGTTTCGGAACGCTGCGGCTGGTCGTGGAAGCGGCGCACGAGCACACGACGTTTCCGTGGCTTGTTGCCGCCGGGGTAGTGATCGTCGTACCCATCTTGATCGGCATCGTGGCAACGGTGGGCAGCGCGATCGCGCAGCGGGTGCGCCCCGTTCGCATGAGCACACTGGCCACCGACTGAACATCTGCCAGACTGCACGCTTCCAGTCAGGCGATTTCCAATGGAGGAGTGTGCACATGGGTTTGCTCGACAAGTTGAAGGGTCTCGTCAAGGGACGAAAGAAAGAGATCAAGCAGGGCATCGACAAGGTGGCCGACGTCGTCGAGAGCAAGACACCCGATCAGCACGATGGCAAGGTCGAGTCCGCATCCTCGAAGGTGAAGGACATCGTCGACAAGCTGCCCGACTGATCAGACAGGCTGCTTGACAGCAGCGCGCAACTCGACCGCCCCCTCCGCCGCACCGATCACGTGATTGCGGCGGAGAGGGCCGATCGATGAAGCAGCTGACGGCGCCCGCCAGCCGGAGTGCGGCAGCGCGACGCCCGACCCTACGATGAGTATCCCGATGAGCCGTTCGACGTCAGGGTCCCCCGGAATCGCATATCAGCCGGCGCTGGACGGTGTGCGCGCCGTCGCCGTGTGCATGGTGCTGTTGTTCCACGGCAACGTCGCATGGATGAAGGGCGGCTACTTCGGCGTCTCGATGTTCTTCACCCTGTCGGGGTTCTTGATCACCTCGCTGCTGGTGCGCGAGTTC
>JANNFQ010000182.1:0-6476 GCA_031380045.1 Acidimicrobiaceae bacterium | reverse complement strand
GCCGTCGAGCCGGACGGTCGGATCGTCGGCTATGCGTTGGCGTCGATGGTCGATGGCGAGGGCCACCTCGATCAGGTCAGCGTGGCCGATGACGCCGGCCGCCGCGGCATCGGCACGGCCCTCGTCGAGCAGGTGTGCTCGTGGACACGACGGCAGGGTGCTGTCAGCGTCACGCTCACGACGTTCCGCGACGTCGCCTTCAACGGGCCGTACTTCGAGTCGCTCGGCTTCATCGCGCTCGACGAGAGCCAGTGTGGCCCCGAGTTGGCGGCGATACGCGACAACGAGATCGCTCTCGGCCTGGACATCGCCCCAAGAGTCGCGATGCGCCGCCCGCTCGGCCATCCCGTCCGTCGGGAGGCCTAACGGATCAGTGGTCTGGGTCGGCCCGACCGGACCAGGCCCTGGGACGACAGGGGGTGTCTCCACAACGAATCGACAGCTTTGGTTGTCCGATCAACAACCAAAGTTGTCGATTCGTTCGCGGGACGTGCCTCCCGGGCGCGGCGGTGGCCTGGTGATCAACCGGGTTGCAGTTGCCACACAGGACCGTTCAGCGACAGGGCATACAGCTCGCCATCGGGGCCGACGCGGACGCCGGTCAGGGCGGGCACGTTGCCGAGGGGCAGGGTTGCGGCCAGCGCTCGATCCTGTGTGCGCAGCGCATACAGGTTCCCACTGCAGTAGTCGCCGAACACGTACCAGCCGACCAGGGCCGGGTTGCCGGTGCCTCGATACACGGCACCTCCGCTGACCGAGCAGCCCGCGTCGCCGTGGGGATACTCGAAGATCGGAGGCGTGGCGCCCTCGGCCGGTTGATCCTCGTTGTAGCGGGCGGAACCCTCGAATGCGCTCCAGCCGAAGTTCATTCCTCGGCCGGCGCCGTCGGCCGCCCACGCCACATCGATCTCCTCGATCGCACCCTGGCCGACGTCACCGAACCACAGGTCGCCGGTTGCCGGATCGAAGCTCATCCGCCATGGGTTGCGCACGCCGACCGACCAGATCTCGGGTTCGGCGCCGTCCACGCCGACGAACGGATTATCGGTCGGAATCGTGTACGGCTGGCCGCCAGACGGGGTGGGATCGATGCGCAGGATCTTGCCCAGCAGGGTGGAGACATCCAGCGCTCGGCGTTCGGGATCGCCACCGGAACCACCGTCGCCCATGCCGATGTACAGCATGGCGTCAGGCCCGATGGTGACGTTGCCGCCGTTGTGGTTCTGATACGGCTGGTCGATCGTCAGCAGCTCGCGACGAGACGCCGGATCGAACACACCGTCTGCGCCGACCGAGTACTCGACGATGACGGTGTCGCCGTCATTGGTGGTGTGGTCGAGATATGCCAAGGTGCCGTCCAGCGTGAAGGTGAGGCCCAGCAGCCCACGTTCGCCGTCGGCGTCGGTCAGGTCGGTGATGTCCAGCACCGGGTCGCCCCGTTGTCCATCGCGCAGCGGTGTGATCGTGCCGGCTTGGCCAACGACGAAGATCGTCGGATCGCCCGTGCGCCATGCAAGATCGACGGGCTGATCGAACTCGGCGACCTGCGCCAGGCCGACCACCGGAGCGACCGATGGGCCGACCGAGGGTGCCGCATCGGGTGTCGTGGTCTCGCCTGGCACGCCCGAAACCGGCACGAGCGACGTCGAACCAGAACCGGCGCCGGCACTGGTGTCGCCGGCCGCGTCATCGCTGCCACTGCACCCGGCGAGGAACACCACGCCGACCGCGCCGATGGCGAACGGATGTCGTCGTGTCATCCGCGCCCGACCCGCGCCAGGCCCTCTTGCACCACGGTGACGGCAAGCGTGCCGTCAACAGTGAAGATGGCCCCGCCGGCCAACCCGCGGCCCGAGCCGCTGGAGATGGCGCTCTGGTCGTACAACAACCAGTCGTCGGCGCGGAACGGGCGATGGAACCACATCGCATGATCGAGGCTGGCCATTTGCATGCCAGGGCTTTCCCAGGAGAGGCCGAACGGTAACACCGTGGTGTCCAGCAGGGTCATGTCGCTGGCGTACGTCGCGATGCACGCGTGCAGGGTGCGATCGTCGGGCAGCACACCATCGGCGCGCATCCACACGCGCTGACCGTGGGTGGGGTTGTCTTGACGGCTGAACGGGTCGCCGTCGATGTAGCGGATGTCGATAGGTCGCGGCCGGTCGTACCACTCGCCCATGCGCTCCTTGTACGGCGCCATGCGAGTCTTGAAGTCGGGCAGATCCTGGGCCGCGGGCAGACCTGTCGGCATGGGGATCTGGTGGTCGGGCCCAGGCTCGCTGATGTGGAAGCTGGCCTGCAGGTTGAAGATCGCCTTGCCGTGTTGGATGGCCACCACTCGGCGCGTGGTGAAGCTCTTGCCGTCGCGGATGCGATCGACGTCGTACAAGATCGGTGTCGTGGGGTCGCCAGGGCGTAGGAAGTAGGCGTGCAGCGAGTGCACCAACCGATCGGGCTCGTCGATCGTGCGCGTGGCCGCGACCAGCGCCTGGCCGGCGACCTGCCCGCCGAACACGCGCTGACGGTTCTCGTCGGGCGAGCGCCCACGGAACAGGTTTACCTCGATCACTTCGAGATCGAGCAAGGTCACCAGGTCGTCCAGCGCTGTCTGCAAGGCGTCAGTCTCGCATGGGTCAATGCAACACGCCCGGTTCCAGCGGGTGTGCGGGTGGGCTGGCACGATTAGGGTGCCGTCGTGCCAGAACTGTTGCCAATGAACCCAGATGAACTGCTCTCCACCACGCGCGCCGTTCGCAAGCGCCTCGATTTCGAGCGACAGGTGCCCGACGACCTGATTCGTGAGTGCGTCGACCTGGCCATGCAGTCACCCAGCGGATCGAACATGATGAGCATGCAGTTCGTGGTGGTGCGCGATGCCGAGAAGCGACGGGCCATCGGCGAGATCTATCGCCAGTGCTATGCCATCTACAGCCAACTCGACGGCGTCTACATCGGCTCGATCGACAAGGGCGACGAGATGGCCAACGCGCAGCAACAGCGCAGCGCAACCTCTGCCGACTTCTTGGGCGAGCACATGGGCGAAGCGCCGGCGCTGGTCATCGCCTGCAGCGCGGCAGGCCGGGTGGAAGGGCAGCCGGCGATGGTCTCGGCGTCCATGATGGGCAACATCCTGCCGGCCATGTGGAGCTTCATGCTGGCTGCGCGGGCACGCGGGCTGGGCACCTGTTGGACCACGATCCACTTGATGATGGAGCAACAGGTCGCCGATGTGGTGGGCATCCCGTTCGACTCGGTGCAGCAGGTGTGCCTCAGTCCGGTGGCGTACACAACGGGCACCGCCTTCAAGCCGGCCAGTCGTCCGTTGGCCGACACGATCATCCACTGGGATCAGTGGTGAGCTCCTCGATGGCGCAACGTTGATCGATGCCGCGCTGCGCGCGCATGCGCTGGTGGCCAAAGGCTTCATGCCCCCCGACGAGGGCGATGCGCTGTACGAGGCGGCGGTGCAGGCAGTCGGTGCGGCACCCGGCGCACCGATGCTGGAAGTCGGCTCGTACTGCGGACGATCCACGGTGTGGTTGGGCGCTGCAGCGCGGGTCACTGGCACCGTGGTGTTCGCCGTGGACCACCACCGCGGCAGCGAAGAGAACCAGGTCGGTTGGCAACATCACGATCCAACGGTGGTCGACCCGCGCACTGGAAAGATGGACACGTTGCCCGTGTTCCGCGACACCATTCACGATGCCGGGCTCGAAGATGTGGTGTTCGCCGTCGTCGGCCATTCAGCCGCCGTCGCCAAGGCCTGGCGCACGCCGCTGGCATTCCTGTTCATCGACGGCGGCCACGGCGAAGAACCGGCACGACTCGACTACCAGGGATGGACGCCACACGTGGCCATGGGAGGCACCCTGGCCATCCACGATGTCTTCCCCGATCCGGCCGATGGCGGTCGGCCGCCGTACGAACAGATCTTCGTACCCGCCCTGGCCAGCGGCCGCTTCCACCTGATCAGCGCCACCGGCAGCCTGCGCATCCTGCGCCGTGTCGACTGAGGCAAGCGGTGCGCCACTGGGCCGACGTCAGCCGAACTGCACGCCCTGCGCCAGGGGGAGGGCGTTGCTGTAGTTGATGGTGTTGGTGGCTCGGCGCATGTATGCCTTCCACGCGTCGCTGCCGCTCTCGCGTCCGCCACCGGTGGTCTTCTCGCCGCCGAAGGCGCCACCGATCTCGGCGCCGCTAGGCCCGATGTTGACGTTGGCGATGCCGCAATCGCTGCCGTCGGCAGCCATGAACCGCTCGGCCTCGCGCACGTCGGTGGTGAACACGCTGCTGGCCAACCCTTGGGGCACGCCGTTCTGCAGTGCGATCGCCTCGTCGAAGTCGTCGTACGTCATCACGTACAGGATCGGAGCGAACGTCTCGGTCGCGACGATGTCGGTTTGTGCGGGCATCGTCACCAACGCCGGTCGGGCATATGCCGCGTCCCGTGCTTCGTCGCCGAACAGGCGCTCGCCCCCCACTGTGGTGATCCCGCCGTCTGCAGCCGCCGCGGCCAGCGCGGACTGCATGCGCGCGTGCGCGGCCACGGTCACCAGCGGACCCACCAACGTGCCGCCCACCAGTGGGCTTCCGATGGGCAACGAGCCGAACGCTGTCGAGACCTTGGCCACGACTTCGTCGACGATCGAACGATGCACGATCAGCCGGCGCAGCGAAGTGCAGCGTTGCCCTGCGGTGCCCGCCGCCGAGAACACGATGCCGCGCACCGCCAGATCGAGCTGCGCCGATGGCGCCACGATGGCCGCGTTGTTGCCGCCGAGCTCGAGGATGGTGCGGCCGAATCGAGCGGCCACGATCGGTGCGACCTTCGCGCCCATACCGGTCGATCCGGTGGCACTGATCAGCGGCACACCTGGGTGCGCAACCAGTGCTGCGCCGACCGTCGCGTCGCCCAGCAACACCTGCGACAGATGCGCCGGAGCATCGACCTGCGCGGCCGCTCGTTCGAACAACGCTTGCGTGGCCAACGCGGTCAACGGCGTCAACTCGCTGGGCTTCCAGATCACCGAGTTGCCACACACCACGGCCAGCGCGGCGTTCCACGACCACACGGCGACGGGGAAGTTGAACGCACTGATCACGCCGACCGGGCCCAGCGGCAACCACTGCTCCATCAACCGATGCCCCGGCCGTTCCGACGCGATCGTCAGGCCGTGCAACTGGCGGCTGAGGCCCACGGCGAAGTCGCAGATGTCGATCATCTCCTGCACCTCGCCCAGCGCTTCGCTCTCGATCTTGCCCGCCTCGATCTGCACCAATCGGGCCAGGTCGTCCTGCTGTTCGCGCAGCGCGACAGCGAAGCGTCGGATCAGCTCGCCGCGCAACGGCGCCGGTGTGGTGCGCCACTGGCGGAACGCCTGCGTGGCGCGTTCGACCGCGCCGTCGACATCAGCCGAGCCGGCGACCGACCCCAGCCGGCCACCCGTGATCGGCGTGCGCGCATCGACGCCATCAGAGGCGGAGAGAGGTGGCGCGCCGCACGCAGCAAGTGCCGAGGAAGCAAGGGTCAGGACGTCATCTGTAGTGGGAAGGCTCACCCGTCAATACTGCCAGCCCTCTCAGGCTTGCTCGGGAGTTCAACCAAAATGCGTGTGAACACTCTTTTCCCACCGTTGGGTCGAGACCGTGCAAACGCTGTTGGCGGGGGCTGTTCAGCGGGCGGAGGTGAAGCCTTGGATGCCGAGTTGCTCGGCGGCGGCTGCTCGGGGGCCGGCCGTCGCGGGCGCGAATCGAGCGCCGGTGCCGTCGGCCTCGCGCGTCATCATCTCGAAGTTGGCGACCACTGCTGCGGCATCGACCATGAACGCTTCACCGGCCGCTGCTGCGAGCGCGGTCCGAGCAGTCGCCAGCGCGGCGTCGTCCCAACCACCGATGGCTTGAGCGAACGCGATCAGCTCGGCAGAGAAGGGCAGGCCGGCCTCGCGACCGTCGTCAGCGATGGCACCGATGTCGGCGGGCGTTCCGGCGGCGGTGCTGCTCCAACTGAGCATGCTGGCGTGTGACGCTGTTCAAAAGAAGCACTCGCGCACCAGTGAGATGCGCGCCGCGACCAGTTCCATCTGGGCGCGGCTGAGTGTGCCGCGGTTCCACAGTGGGTCGGCCATCTGCGCGTCGCTCATGTATTGAGCAGATGCGAGCCGCCACAGGTTGCTCCACTCGTCGGGAAGGGCGCTGAGCGCCTGCACCACCGAGGCCACCTGGTCGGCAGGCGCGGCAACCGGAACCCAGTTCAACGTCGCGGTGGCGAGCGGGTGGGCGATGCGGCCGGTCGGGGGGCCGTCGGCGAAGACGGCCATCACCGGAATCGGTGAGCCGATCGCCCGTGCGAAGGCGACGACGGGGACGGTCGCCACCACGACACCGACGATCTCCACCCACTCCAGCGCATCCATGCCCTCCTTCAGGATCTGCTCATACCACTGCTGGGTGATCGTGCCTGCGTGTCGCGCCAGCCG
>JANNFQ010000166.1:0-1684 GCA_031380045.1 Acidimicrobiaceae bacterium | reverse complement strand
TGGCTGGCGGATCACTATTGGGCCGAACTGCATGCCACTCGGCGAGATCTGGTCGTTGCCTTTCCGCAGCCCACAACCGTTGACGCACCGAGGTTCAGAGACTGGTCGCGACGAGCGGTCGTCGACGACGATGTCGCGCTGCTCGTCCCGCCGGTTCAGCCCGGTCGCCCTGCGGCCATCCAATTCAATACGCCGGAGATACTTCGAGACGACGGCATCAACCTGGCGGGCTATTTCCGTCGCGAGTCGAGTTTGGGAGATGTTGGACGGCGGCTCGCCAGCGCGCTCGCGGCCGCCGAGGTGCCGACCTCGCTCCTGGCTCACGAGCGAACGGGCAGTCCGATCCTTGCCCATCCGCCCGAGGTCAGCCGGCGCATCGAATTCACCACCACGCTGGCTGTGATCAATGCGGATCAGTTCGCGACCCTGGAAGCAGATCATCCCGAACTGTTGGCGGCGACGCAGCGGATGATCGGCTACTGGTTCTGGGAGCTCGAACTCATTCCACCCGCGATGCAGGCCGTGTTCCCATTGGTGCAGGAGATCTGGGCGGGGTCGCAGTTCGTCGTTGATGCGTTCGCCGCAGTTGCCCCGGTGCCGGTTCGGCACGTGCCCATTCCCGTTGCCCGGCCGGTCACGTCGAACATGAACCGAGCGTCGTTCGCGCGTCTGGCGCCATTCGGTGACCGCTTCATGTTCGCAGTGGTCTTCGACCACTTCAGCGTCACCGAGCGCAAGAACCCGATCGGCGCAATCCAGGCGTTCCGTCGGGCGTTCGCACCCGATGAGGGGCCCGTGCTGGTGGTGAAGACCATGAACGGCGAGCGTCGTTGGCCACAGCACCAGCAGGTGCTGGCTGCGGCCGAGGGCCGCGACGACATCATCGTGTGGGACGAGCACCTGACCCGTCCCGATCACATGTCGTTCATCGCCGCTGCCGATGCGCTGGTGTCGCTGCATCGCAGCGAGGGCCTGGGTCTGCACCTGGCCGAGGCGATGTGGCTGGAGACTGCGACCATCGCCACCCGGTACTCGGGCAACCTCGACTTCATGGACGACGACTGCGCGCTGCTGGTCGACTACCGACTCGTGCCCGTGCAGGGCGGCGAGGGTGTCTACCCGCCGAACGCAGTCTGGGCCGACCCCGATCTGGATGTTGCCGCCGAGGCGATGCGTCGCCTGGCCAGCGATCCTGCCCTGTGCGCGCGGCTGGCGGCGGCCGGACGGAGCAAGATGGAGGCTCAGCCGTCGCTCGTCCAGACCGGGCGGCTGGTCGCGGAACTGCTCGGCCTGCAGGGCACATGAGCACAGCTCCGTTGCGAGACATGCACGTGAAGGGAACCTGAGGATGGGTGTACGCAGACGACTGGCGCGAATGATCGACGGCGGAGGTCCCGCGAACGCGACGCTGGAGGTGCAGCGCGCGATCGAGGCGCTGACGGTCGAGGTGCGCGCGTTGCAGACGAAAGTGAGCGCGCTGGAAGTCAGGCAACTCGACGAGTTCGACTCGATCCGCGATGCCGTTGCGGTGGCCACCGACGATCTGGTCGCGCGGGTGCAGGCTGTCGATGCGCGTGTGAATCACCATGAGTGAGGGTGTCGACGAGAAGCTGGCACGGTGGGCGCAGCGCGATGCAGCGATCGGGCTGGACGCCGAACTGAACGAGACGCGTGTCGCTCTGAC
>JANNFQ010000141.1:0-2833 GCA_031380045.1 Acidimicrobiaceae bacterium | reverse complement strand
CCGTGCATCGTGAACATCACGTCGATCGCAGGCATTCGTCCTGTGGGCTCGTCGATCGCCTACTCGATGAGCAAGGCGGCTCTCAACCACATGACCAAGTTGCTCGCGAAGTCCTACGGACCCATTCGCGTCAACGCCGTGGCGCCGGGCCTCGTGGCAACGCCGTGGACGTCTGACTGGGAGGCGATGCACAAGGCGGTCGCAGCAAAGGCGCCGATCCCCAGATCTGCGACACCCGACGACTGCGCCGAAGCAGTACTTGGACTGATCCGCAACCGTTACACCACCGGCGAAGTCTTCGTCGTGGATGGTGGCCTCACGCTGTGCTGAGACAAACAGGATTCGCTGTCTCGCCGACCTTGTGAAGCGGTATGGGGTTGTCGACAAACTGGTTGTCCGACTCCTTGTCAACCGATGGGTGCACGATCGTGTGAGTAAGTGACAGATCGAAGCGATGCAGTCGCTTCTGGAACGCGACGAGGTTTTCGTACCCTTGATCGTTGCAATCACTCGTGCCGGCCCAACGCACCTCCTCAGCGGCGAACCCGGCAAGTGTGACGTTCATGTAGTCCGGGGTGCGCCCCATCACGCCCATGCTCATCTCGGCGATGTCGCGCAGCGCCTCGCCACGACGGATGGGGTCCTCGGCCGATTGCGGCACACGATGGGTGATGCTGATCGCTTCACCGGACTCGTCGTCCTCAATGAGGTGGATGTCGGCGTGTGCGATTTGGAGGTCGTAGTAGGCGGCGATCGCGTCGGCACCACCGCGCAACAGCGGGTGCTCGACGACGTCGTCGATTCGCTCGCCCCCCATCCAGATCTCGCGATCAGTCGCCCTGAGACCTTTGAGGTACGACGCTCCATCTCGTGCTGGCACGCCATCAGCATGGCAGAGACATCGTGTTCGTGCGACAAGCACTTGCTTGGTAAGTCAACAAGCATGAGGCGCCCTGATGGCGTCAGGTGAAGGAGATGGCGACGCGTCCGAGGCCGTGGTCGAACTCGCAGACGATCTCGTCTCCCGCCGAGACAGGTACGGCCCGGACGAACGAACCGGTGAGGATGACGTCGCCGGGAGCGAAGGCGATGTCGAACTCGGCGAGCTTGTTGGCGAGCCAGGCAACGGCGGTGACGGGGTTGCCGAGGACCGCCGATGCTTCGCCTTCCTGCTCGACGGTGCCGTTGCGGGACAGGGTGCCACGCACCCGGCGGATGTCGATCTGGTCGAGGCGACGCGGGTTGGCGCCGAGCACCGCTGCGCCGCAGGCGGCGAGATCGGCGATCGTGTCCACGATCCCGAAGCCGGGTCCGAGCTCGACTCGGAAGTCGACGATCTCGATGGCTGGCAGCACGAATTCGGTGGCGCGGATGACGTCCACTGGGAGCACGCCGGGTCCGGTGAGCTCGGCGCCGAGTACGAAGGCGATCTCCATCTCGACGATCGGCCTGATGAAGCTGGCTCGCTCGACCGGCGTCGACTCCGGTCGGAACATGTCGTTGGTCATGACACTGAAGTCGGGTTCGGTGGCGCCGGCCATGTCCTGCATGGCCTTCGAGGTCAGCCCGACCTTGTAGCCCCTCACGGTGGCACCCTCGTCGAGGCGTCGGGCGATGAAGATCTCCTGCACTCGGTACGCGTCCTCGACATCCATGTCGGGATAGGCGGCGGTGAGCCGTGGTATCGGCGTGCCCGTTCGGTGCGCCTCGCGCAGGGCGTCGGCGATCTCGGTGCGGGTGGCGTCGTCCAGACTCATCGCTGGGCCTCTGCGACTGCGGTGCGGACCGTTGCCAACGCCGCGGCGCTGGCGGAGGCGAGCGCGACGGTGTCCATCGTGACCGACACCATCTGGAACCCTTGGGCGATCCGACGCGGGGCGACCTTTTGGTTCGACAGCACCGCGAGCGCTACGCCAGCCGCGGACGCGGCGGCGATGGTGCGCGTCAGGGCGTTGTCGAAGACCTCGTTGCCGTCGTTGTCGCCGGGTGGGAGGCCCAGGGCGATCGAGAGGTCGAACGGTCCGACGAACAAGGCGTCGACACCGGGCACAGCGGCGATCGCCTCGACCTCGGCGAGCGCCTGCGCGGTCTCGATCATCGGGATCACAGCGATCCGCTCGTTTGCAGAGCGCATGTAGCCCCCGCCGTCGCGAGTGCCGACGCGGATGGGGCCGAGGCTGCGCCGACCGGCCGGCGGGTAGCGGCAGGCGTTGACCGCTGCTGTTGCGTCGGCGGCGGTCTCGATCATCGGGATGAGGATGGCTTCAGCGCCGGCGTCGAGCATGCGCCCGATGATCCCCGGTTCGTTCCACGGCACGCGCACAACACTGGCCAGTCCGTGGAGATCGGCGGCGCGGATCATGTCGAGCGCGCCCTCGTAGCCCATGCAGCCGTGCTGCATGTCGATGAGCACCCAGTCGAAGCCGGACTTCCCGATCACCTCGATGCCCAGCGCGCCTGGCATCATGCACCACGCACCGTAGGTGACCTCGCCGGCAGCCCACCTCTGCCGCAGCGTCGGACGGTCGGCGCTCACGATTCGGCGTCCGCGCGCAGCGATGCGGGACCGAGGGCGACACCCCGGATTTGGCGAGAGTTCGTCGGTTGGTGACCGATCGAGTGCGCAGGCGCCGGGATCTCGGCAACGGTGTTGCTCAGTTTGCCAACGCCGCGGCGCTGGCGGAGGCGAGCGCGACGGTGTCCATCGTGATCGACACCATTCGGATGGGGCCGAGGCTGCGCCGACCGGCGGCTGGGTAGCGGCAGGCGTTGACCGCTGCTGTTGCGTCGGCGGCGGTCTCGATCATCGGGATGAGGATGGCTTCAGCGCCGG